>NZ_JBSHDU010000086.1:0-21388 GCF_053616475.1 Streptomyces sp. NPDC055815
GCGTCCATCGCCTCGCCGTGACCCGACGACAGCAGACGCTCCATGTGGTTGTTGGCGAGCTGACCGTCATCGGCCAGGTCGTCCGCGAACTCCCGGAGCGCGTCCGCCATCTCGCGGTAGGCGTCCTCGTCGACGTTGGGCCAGTTGACCCCCACCAGGTCGAGCAGCGTGTCCGCCCAGTCCGGCACCGTGACAGCCATGACCCCAAATCCCCCGTCAGATGACGATCAGCCAGTCGAACAGTCCTATAACGGTGCCTGGGCGACGGGTAATCCGCTATAGCAACCTGTCTGGATGCGTGGCGAGAAGCCATCGGTCTAGTGAAAGTCGCAGTACATGCACCTACGCGTCCAAGGAGCCCCGAAGAAAGCAGTTAACGTCGTCGCGAATGCGACCGAGTTCAGGAGGCACAGGACGGGCGCTTCAGAGCTCGGCCAGCTCCTGCTCGGGCTCGTTGGCAGGGCCAGCCGTCAACAGACTGCGCGTTGCACGCCGAGGACCGTGCAAGACCACCGTCGCCGCGGGGCGGCCCAGGAAACATGCCGTGCCCCACACCGAGGCATGGAGCACATGGGAAGTACACCGGCTTGGGCATCGAACATCCCCTCGCACGCATGGTGGCGCGCTACCCCCACCATGCGAGTCTCCTTCAGCCGTATGTCCGCTGGTCCGCGATGCCCAGGGCCGGCACAGGGCCACGCACACACCCAGCACTCTCGGCCGCACGGCGTGGGCGCGTACCCGCGTGTATGCCACCGTCGCCCTTCTGCAGCACCTCACCGGTCTCGGCCTCACGCTTGGCGGGGGCGACTCAGCACCACGTCGACCAGTGGCTCGCCACGGGCCCAGTACCCCCTACGAGCTGAGGGAATTCCTCGTCTGGGCCGGACACAGCCGCGACCTCGATGTCCCGACCCGCGGCAAGTCCGAGCCCGATGGAATCGACGAGGACGCTCACACTGGGACTTGCTCCAGCAGTGCCTGCACGATGAGGCGGCGGGGTCCCGGGTGCTGATGTTCGGCCAGCACAGTCACATCGTCGCCTTGACCACTGGGCACCTGGGCGAAGCCGACGCCAACCTCACCTAGCGTCTCGACGACACCCCGATCCGCCTCCCCGGTCCACTCGCCGTCCTCCTCAAGCGCCTGACCGACGAAGGACCCCGGTACGGCTGGAACGCCAGCCCAAGGCACCTGGCTCTCCCCCGGTAGGCGGGCCGGCGCCACCGTTCCACCGGCCCTCTCGCACGCGCTCACCACAGGCGGAATCCCCCTCCGGGCCTCCCGCACCACCGCCCTGATCCAGGTCGCGCAGGACATGCCGCCCGCCTCCTCGCGCCGCTCCTCGGCATGCAGGTCACTACCGCGCAGCAGTGGCGCCGACGATGCGGCACCGACTGGACCGCCTATCTCCAAGCACGCCGACGAGTCCTCGACCGTGACCGGGCCTCGAACTGTGTGGTCAGGTTCATCACCGAAGCGATGGCGCCTGTGCGCTACGCCCGGCAGCCCGGGGTGTTCTCCCGGCGCCGCGACGACCTCAACGAAGTCCTCGTCCATGTCGGGCTGCGCGTCAACGAGGCGGGCAAACTGGCCCGCGGCACGGCCGCCAGCACCCTCGACGAGGCCGCGCAGCACGCCAACTCCCTGCGCGCGGAACTCCGCCGGCGTGGGACGCGCCCCCAGGTCCTGGCGTACTGCACCCAGGAGATCCTGGCGATGAACGCCTTCCACGCCAGTCTGGAAGCGGCCAAGTCCGTATTCGACCGCCTGCGGCAGCTCACCGGCGAGCAGCTCGACGGGGCCCGGCTGGTCGACGCCGTCCTGATGCCCGGCGCCGCCGGAACGCCGCGGGTCGCCATCAACACCGGCGTCACGACGACGGAACGCGATGAGCAGAAGGGCTTCGCCTCGCTGATCAAGGGGCTGGGCAGCATGTACCGCAACCCAGCGGCGCATGATCCCCGGCTCAACCGCCCGGTCGGCGACGAGGAGCTGCTGGAGCTGCTGACCACTTTGTCGATGGTCCACCGCCGCCTCGACGCTGCCCGTACGCAGCCCTGATCCTCGCGGCAGCTTCGTCGACCGGGCGGAGTCGCTCGATGCTTCCTGGGGCTGTGGCGCCATGTCTAAGGCACAGCCCGTCCCGTCGGTGCTGTCGGCTGCCTCGCCCTGCCGCTGGCCACTACGCGGACAGGCCCTCTCCGCGCTAACCCGGCTGTCAGGAAGCGGGGGTTGGCAGGACGGTGCTGAGGAAGGGCTGCACCTCGGCCATGGTCCTCCACTCTCCGTGGAAGATCTGGCCGCTTCCGGTGTGGGCGAAGGGGCGCACGCTGGCGACCGTGTTGCCGAGGGCTTGGAGGGACACGGCGACTTCGGGTGCGTTGGCGAGGGCTTGGCCAGCGCCATAGGCGGTGAGCTGGAAGGGCAGCTGGGGCCGGTGGGCCGGGCCTCGTGCCGGGAATCGGTACGAGGCGGCCAGGGTGCCGTCGGGTTTGACCATCCCGATGCCCACGGCGGCGATCTGGGGGCCTTGGTCGTTGCGGCTGGCCACGTTCACGGCGAAGTAGAACGGGGCGGTGGGGTCCGGGCTCGGCAGCAGGGCGCCGTCGGCGAGGGGCGCGGCGAGGGCGCCTTCGTGGGCCCATCGTGCGGCCAGGAGGTCGACGGTGATGTCGAGGGGGCTCTTGGGTGCGGGAGGGAGGAGGTTCTTGCGGTTGAGGAGGTTGATCATCCGGTCGTAGGCGGGGAGGAAGCTGTCCCGGGCCTGGCATACCTGCCGGTGGAGGGCGTTGCGTGCGCCAGTGGTGCCAGGGTGGTCGATCTCCAGGACGTCCTGTCCTTCGTCGGAGATGTCAGTCATCCCGTTGAGCTCGTAGGTCAGGGCTCCGAGGGCTGCGACGAGCTCTTGGTGAGCGGCGTGGAGCTCGGGGTCGACGTAGTCGGGGCGGTCGGTCTCCAGGGGGCGGTGGGCGTCACACAGGGGGTCGCTGACGATCAGCGGGACCTTGAGCATCGTCTGGGCGTCCTGAAGCCAGCGCAGCCAGTAGCCGTCGAGCGGGAGACGGCCCAGCAGCCTTGCGGCCTTGTCCACGTCCCCCGGGTGCGGGTCGGCTTCGGCCTGGGTGGCGGGCAGTGCGGGGCGGACCGCCGGCTTCGGTCCGGTCGCGTCACGTTCAGCCGCGGCTTCGTTTCGCAGGGCGCGCCACCAGGGCAGGCCACGCACGGCCACACCCGACTTGTTCCGCGCGCGGGCCTCGAGCAGCTGGACCAGCAGAGCGAACGAGGCGTCCGCCTCGGGGACGTTCGTGCCCTTGAACCAGTTGCTGAGCTTGCCTCTCTTCAGGTTCAGGCCCTGCTTCGTCGCCTGGCTCTCGATCAGGGTGAGCGTCAGGCCCGAGGCGGCCTTCAGCTTCCGCAGCTCTTCGGCCAGCCGGTCACGCGCCGACGTCTCCCCCATGGGTCTCCCTGTTCAGTCTGAAGCCTCGCTGAACACTATCTTCGCCTGCTCTAGCCTGACCCGACAGCCGGTTCAGGGGTTCAGGGCCGTCGCTGAACACCCCTGCGCCTTGGCTTCCTTGCCCTCGTCAGCACGACCACGAACGAGGGAGCAGTAGATGACGGACAGCACGAAGCAGGCACCGGAGCAGCACCCGCAGGCGGCCGGACGCCGGATCGTCCGGGTGGCGAAGAAGCTAGGCCAGTGGGTCGTCCAGGGCGCCGCCGCCGGCGTCGTGCGGGAGGTGATGCGGTACGCCCTGGACCTGTGGGTCCCGATGTGACCCGCCCCGATGTGACCCGCCCCGGGGTGTCCCCGTGCCGGCAGGGGCCGCGTGGCCGGGGAGGAGGTGAGCCGGTTCGCCCTCGTGGGGGGGGTGAGCCGCCACCGGCTACTGCCGCCTGTTCCGGTACTCCCTGCCCTCGCGCCTGAGCTTGCGGCGCACTCTCTCCCCCATCTTCTCCTCGTGGCCCGCCTTCAGCGCGGCCTGCTTCCAGGTGAGGCCCGTCTGCGCGTAGCAGTGGGCGACATTGCGCTGGTCGGGCGGGAGCTTGGAAAGTACGACGTCGGCCTTCTCCGCCAGTCCCGTGTCGTCGTGGACCACGTGCGCGCCCCTGATGCGGTCGGCGTCGTCCAAGGGGACGACCCGCTGGCGGCGGACGGTGTGCTCCCACAGCTCGGTGTCCGCACAGGTCGCGTCATGTACAGCGGCACGCAGCCGGGCTCGCAGTTGGTCGTCGGTGTGAACCTGCTCGTCCCACCCCTCCTCCAGCAGTCCCTGGGCGATGCGCTCGCGCCGGCGGTCCAGGGCGATACAGCGGGCGAAGCGGTCGACAAGGACGTCGTGGGGGCCGCGGTGGATGCTGGCGTGCCGAGCCTGAAGGGCCGCGGTGAACAGCGAGCGGGGCGCGTAGCCGTGCCACCCCCACACAACGGGTCCGCCTCGAGGCGTCTTCAGCCGGTCGTACAGCTTGAACAGGGCGGTGCGGTCGTCCATGTGGGCGGGCTTGAGTTCGAGGACGAGGGTGTCAGGGCGCTGTGGGAAGCCCGGGCCCGCTGGGCCGGGCCGTCTCGTCCGATCAGCAGGATGACGGGGCCGATCATGCCCTTCTCGATGCGGCCGGGTGCCCTCATGTCCACGGACTGCGGGGGCCGGTGCTCGATGAGGTGGGGGGCGAGGCTGTCCAGGGCGCGGGCGGTGCGCCAGGTCCAGAGGGCCCAGGTCTTCGCGCGCCAGGCGGGCACGGGTCCGCTGGGGGTACGGCAGTGGTCGTGCAGGAGCCGGCCGAAGGGGTCGCGTCCGCAGCCGAGGCCGTCCGTGCTCCCCCACGGGCAGACGGGATAGGTGCGCGGCGGGCGGCGGCGGGCGAAGAGGCTCGGCGACGTCGCTGAGGGCGTGCAGCAGGTCGCCTCCGCCGTCGGCGGGGAGCATGAGGTCACCGAGGACCGGGCCCAGGCCGTAGGGGAAGAGCTTCGTCGCCAGGACGTACTTCACCCTGAAGCCGGCCATCCCCACGCAGGCGGGGAGCAGGTGAAGAAGGGCATCGACGCCGTTGGCAAGTCGGGGCCACCCCCGCAGGCGCAGGGAGCAGAGCTCCACCGAGTACGGGTACATCGAGCTCACGGGGCCGTCCCCGCGAGCGCAGGGAGCAGAATCCGTGACCTGCAGTTCTATCCCGTGAACAACACCATCTGAGCCACTTTCACCGGTGGCTTTATCCATGAGTACGCCACTTTGGGAGGCACCCGAGATTCGAACAGCCCGTGACCTGCGACTGGTCAGTACGGGGACGTTCAGTCCCACCAGTCGTTGCCGGTGTGCCAGCACTGCACCCATTCCTTGAAGCCCCATGCCTGGTCGCCGGGGGCCGGGATGGCGCCGACGTCGGCGATCATCCACACCTCACCGCGGCGGGGGCCGGCAGTCAGTAGGAGCCACAACGACAGTCCGTCCTCGGAACCGAGAACGATGGACCCCTTGTTGAATGCGGCGTCGATCCGCGGGTCGTCAGGGTCGACACTCTCGTCGTCCTCCCAAGACCAGGCTGCTTCCAGGGGGAACGGTTCTCCTGGCTGTCGCGGGCCACGGTCGGGCCATCCGTCAGGCAGCCAGCCGAGCGGCTGGAGACCGCCGTCGCCGGCGGGGCCGAGGCTGGACCCGTTGCTGATCTCCGCGATGAACGTCCTGTACGGCTCCGGAAGGACCACACCGTTCTCCTGTTCCCAGTCCGATACGGCTTCATGTCCAAGCGCCGGCTCGCGCCATTGCGGTGGAAACGCAGAACGCAGGAAGTCGAGAGTGGCTTCGGCGGGACGCTGATCACGTGTGTCTGTCACAGCAGCATGCTGGCAGAAGGGGCTGACGCCCCATCGCGGCTGCCTCATTCCGGAGCTGGACTGCCCAGGCGCCATGAACATCGAACAGAGCTGGAAGCAGGTGCCTCCCGAAGTGGTGAACATCTGCTGTCCCGGCCCGGCGGCATCGCACGGGGGCGGGTGCAGGCCCTGAGATACCGGGCCGCTTCCCCGGCCTGGATGGCAGGGCGACCGGGAGGTGTTCTGGAAGTCCGTCCAGGCGCATTGAGGGCCGTACGTACGTGGCGGGCGCGGTGTGTGAGGTGCGGCGGGTGGTGCTGTGCAGCGGGGCGGCCGGGCTGCCGGTGCTACGGATGCGCGGTTGCCGCCGGCAGGTTGTGCCATGCATGTCCGCAGGCGCCTTTGCAATACGTTTCGCGGCGGCGCGTGTCAGCAACGGCGAATGCGGAAACGAGGACGCGGAACGCCTTGACGTGTTCGACGGAGGGGAGACTCGCGAATCCGTAGCGGGGCGGGTCCATGCCGATCCTTACGAGGGGTTAGCCGTGGGCTTCACACCGGACCGCGCCACCCCCGCACGGCCGTCCGCGGCTGTCACGTGCGCCTGCATCGCGGCGTTCGTGAGCGCCATCGACCATCGGTTCACGATGCTCGAGCCGCCCTCATTGGCAGGCCGCAACCACTATCTGACCTACAGCACACGGATGCTCAGCGAGGCTTTGGGCCTGGCGTGGCACACCGGGCGCCTCGACCTGGTCGTCGGCATCCTCGCCGCCCTCGCCACGCACAGGCCGCCCCCGGCGGGCGCCCCCGTTCCGGCGAACGAGGCACTGCAGGCTCTCGACGCGCAGGTGGCGGGGCTCGCCCGAAAGGCCACGGGCGCCACGGTGGCGGGCGACCTCGACGCCCTGACCGCCCATGATGACCGCGCCCGCATCCTCCTGGAGAACCGGGACGAGGTGATGCACGCACTGGCCAGTGCCTCGGGAACTCGGCACCGGACGACGGTCGAGGAGCTGTCCCTCAGCGTGCCCGCGGCGGTCCGGCCCGGCGAGCTCCTCTTGATCTACACACTCTCCTCCACGGACCAGGTCGGGGTCATATCGGTCGCCGACGGCGCGATTGAGTACCGGACGGTCGGCCGCGGCGCGGCCGAGGCCGAGGAGCTGGCAGCCGCCGCGCACGAGGAGTGCGCCCGCCGAACCGAGCCGCACCATCTCCACCGTCTCGGCGAGGCCCTGCTGACGCCGGTCCATGATCTCCTGTCGGGCGCCGGCCGGATCCTGGTCATGGCCCAAGGGGCACTCGCCGACTTCCCCTTCCACGCCGCGCCGTTCCGGGGCCGCCCGCTCGTGGCGAGCGCGGAGGTGAGGGCACTGCCGTCCCTCGCACCGCTTCGCGCACCCGGTGCCACCGCACCCGACCCCGGTTCGGGAGAACCGTCGTACCGGGCCGTCGTCGCCGCGGTCGGACAGCCGCGCTACGAGCTCGTGCCCGCGCTCCCTGCCCTTCGGAGCGAAGTCGAGGCCGTGAGCGAGGCGTTCGCGTCGACGAGGGAACTCTACGAGGACGAGGCGACCGCCGGTGCGCTGAGTGCTGCCCTGAGTACGTGCGATGTGCTGCACGTTGCCGGGCATGCAACGTTCGACGCCGCGCGCCCGAACCTCGCGCACATCCTCTTGGCAGACCGGCCGCTGTTCGCGTTCGAGGTCGCCTGCGCCGCGCGCGTCCCGCGCTTGGTGAACCTGAGCGGTTGCCGCGCCGGCGCCGAGCGGCGGGGTGTCGGCGGCGAGGGCGAGGGGCTGGCGTCCGCGTTCCTCGCCGCGGGCGCCGAGATGGTGGTCGCCCCCCTGTGGCCCGTGCGCGACGATGCCGCGCTGGCCTTCAACTCTGCGCTGTACGCAGCCCTTGCACGGCCGAACGCCCAGTGGGGGGCGGCCGTACACAGTGCCCGGCTCGCCGTGCTCGCACGGCCCGAGTTCGCTCATCCGGGGTTGTGGGGCGCATTCACTGTGGCAGGAAGGCTGTGACGAGAACTGTGGGAACGCACGTACCGGATGGGGATGGGCATGGGGATGGGCATGGAGATCGCAGGTGCGAGCACGTGACGGAGGACGGGCGCGCAGAACACCGGAACGCCGAAGAGCAGCGTGAAAGAGAGCGCTCGGAGTACCCGGAAGAGAGCCAGATTCCGATCGGCGATGCCCCGCCGCCCGACCGCGACTCCGCGATGCCGTCGGGCCTGCCCGGACACCCGCTCACCTCCTTGCTGTTCAGCTGTGTGGTACATGGTGAGGACAATGCTGTCGAGTACTACGACCCGCAGGACCCGCCGGTGTGCAGCCACGGTGACCTGATGGTTCGCAAAGCCCGGTGAACACGCTCCTGGAGACGGGTCTCGGTGCCGCCGAACGGCTGTTGGGCTCCCGGTTCGTGCTCGCGGTGCTGCTGCCGGTGCTACTCGCGGCGGGCGCCACCACGGCTGTAATTCTCGCGGCGACGGGCCACACCCCGCCGGACGCGCTGCGCGCATGGCAGACCTACGGTGCGGCCGCCCAGCTCCTCGCAGCCCTGGCCGCCGTACTCGCACTGGTGGGCGCGGCCTACGTACTCGCCTTGTTCCATCTGCCGCTGCTGCGCACCCTTGAGGGCTACTGGCCGGAGGGCGGCGGCATCGGCGCCCTGACGGATCGCCGCTGCGCGCTTCAGCGCCGCCGCGCGACGAGGGCCTGGCGCAGGGTGGATGCACTGCACGCAGCGCAACAGCCGACGCGAGCGTCGGCGCTCGCTTCACGGCTCCTGGCCGCCTACCCGCCCAGATCCCGCCTGGCCTACGGATGCCTGCCCACCGCGCTGGGCAACCGGATGCGCGCCGCTGAGTACTACGCCCTGGAGCGCTACGGCATCGACTCCGTGATCATCTGGCCTCGTTTGTACCCGCTGCTCCCACCCGAGTCAGCGGCCAGGGTCTCGGCCGCCCGTACCGGCCTCGACGGCCCGGTCAGCGTGCTCGCGCTCGCATCGCTCTTCGGCACCGTCTGGCCGCTGGTGCTCTTCGCGGGTGGGGATCACCCGGCGCTCGCGACCCTGACCATGCTCGGCCTGCCGGTCGCTTGGATCGCCTACCGCGCGGCGCTGCAGGCCGCGTCCTCGTACGGCACGCAGATCTGTGTTGCCTTCGACCTGCACCGGCACCTGTTGCTGCGCCACCTGGAGATCCCTGTGCCGGCCGATCCTGCCGCGGAGCGGCTGCTGTGGGACGACCTTGCCCAGTTCTACCATCGCAACGTCCCCTTGCCCGCACAGCTGTCACCTCCGCCGGCACCGGCAGCACCACCGGCCCGCATCCAGCAGCCCTCAGCGGACACGGCTCCCGCCACTCCAGGCCCATCCGGCCCGACGGCGAGCCTTTGACGAGACACGTAAGCAGTGGCTTACAAGCAGGGCGGCTTACGACCGCGAGACGTGGAACCGGTTCTGCGACAGGCTCGCGCACCGAGGCGATGAACCAGATGACGGCCCTGCCCGCTCCCCAACCCGTACCTGGCCAGGGACTGTGAGGGGCCGTACGGAAGGTTGCGGGCATCACGCCGCGCGAGGGCGGGATGCGCGAGGCGCTCCAGTAGCTGGTCGCAAGGGGCTGCTGATGCCCGTGCTCACCGTCGGCCGCAGACCATGGTCGCGCCCGATGGGGTGGCCGGACGAGCTCCCGCCGCGGTGCTCGCGCGATGCGGAGCTCGAAGCAGGTCAAAGCCGACCCGACCATGGCGGACCTACGCGATTGAGGACTGGGCCAACCCAGCGGGCGGGCCGGTGGGGTGGTGACGCGGAACCGCCTCGCGTTCACCGCGAGGCGGGGAGGTAGAGCGGTCCCGGCCCCGGGGCCGCCGCGTCTGGACAGCGGACGGACACCAGAGCAGCCGGCGCGGGCGCCAGGACCACCAGGGGGCGGCACGGTGCGGAACACGTGCGGAACCACCCCGGGGCAGTGTGTATTTCCCACCACCGTCAACGATCCGCCCCGCACCACCAGTCACGGGGCGGGGGACGGACAGCCGAAGAGTCCGGACCTGCGCCAACAACCGGAACTGTCCCTGCCGCTATAGGTTGCTCGACTGGTTCCCACGGCCGTCCTCGCCGGCTGGACGCCGCCCAGGCTGCCGCCGCGGGCTGCGGCCACGACGATGCAGGCCAGGCGCCGAAGTACCCACAGACCGATTCCCACGCTGCGAAGTCGTGCGGCAGGCACCGCCAGGCGATCCCCGTGCGGTCGACGCAGAGGATCGCGTTCCGCGTCCGCACGGGCAGGCCAGAATGCCGACGCCGCTGCCACCGCGAGGTCGGGCTCATGGGCAGGTCTGCCCCTGCGGGTCCGGCTCCACCGGCTTCCTCTCGGTCCCCACGGGCCCCCTGCGGCCGAGGGGGTCTGCGAATGCGGCGGTATACGGCTGGGCTGCGGTCAAGACCTCCTTGCCGAGATCGGTGAGCCGCATCCGATGCCCGTGCTGGCCGCGGATCAGGAGCTGTTCCCGCAGGTCTCGTTCCAGGTGCTGCAGTTGCACAGTCACCGTGGACGGGGACATGCCCACGGCGCGGCAATACGCCGCGAGAGTGGGGTAGTCCGCCACCTGCAGGAAAAGCAGAAGCCGGCGGCGGCCGTCGATTGTGCGCACGGCAGGTTGCAGGAGGACAAGGAATAGGTCGACGCCGGGAGCGTCAGCGGGGCGGGGCCGGGGCGGCTTTGTCGGTGTCAGGACGTGCAGGGTGCGGTCCGTCGGGAAGACGACGGCGAGACCGGCCAGAGCGAGGCGAACCGCAGGACATTCGGCCGACCAGCGGGCCAGCAGGTCTGGAACGCGAGCCTGGACCGCGCTGCGAGCCCGGGCCTCGCTGTCGGGATCAGCATGCTCCGAAGTGGCAGGCCAGGTCTCGGTGAGGTGGCGCTCGGCGACGGTGGCAGCGCTGAACAGCAGGCCGACAGCTTGGAACCGGTGCTGAGCGGGAATCCGCTCATCGACGGCGAGGGCCACGAGAAGAGCGAGGCCGTCGGCAGTGGCGGGCTGGCAGGTGTCCTGGTGCAGGATCTCGTTGTAGAAGTCGCCGAGGAAGCTCCCATCGTCCCAGCAGGGGTCGACCTCGGAGCCGAACAGCATCACCGCCTGAGGCGGCCCGGGGCTCGGCAGGCGGTCGGAGATGACGTCCCGGAAGAGCTGCCGGATCGGCGGACCGGAGGCGATCGCGTAGCTCCGGGTCGGTTCGGGTTCGGCGCTCGTATTCATGGCCGGCGCAGCCTACTGAAGGATCTCGGGCCGATCGCCCGACCCCTGAGCGGGAACCGAAAGACCGTCGATGACCTGTCAGGGACCCAGCGACGTCACAACTCGTGAGCATCATCCAGCTGCGGTTCCGGATGACTCCCCACCGCGTCAACAACTGCTGCCACTACCCGGGCTCTGGCTCAACTTCTGTGACGCCGGCCTCTTGATCGCGAGGTCGGCTCACCGGACGCGAGAAAGCAGCAGGCCAGCGGGATCACCCCCATGTGGGTACGAACAGGGGACACGGCGGCACCACATATGTTGTGCCAGCGCCGCTACCGGCGCTGGCACAACTTCTGTGAGGCAACCATTCTGATGACTGCTGAGCTTCTTCGCAGCTCTCCGGGATGGTCCGCCCACGCCCTCACGGTGCGCAGGCATCAGCTATCGACAGGCTGTTCTCGTAGAGATGGTGCCGGGTGATCCGGCCGTCCTCGACGGTGAGGCGCACCGCGAACGGGCCCTCGAAAGCCTTCCCCGTTGTGCGTACGGTCCCCGAGACGTGCCCCATCAGGACGGCGTCGGTGCCGCTGACGAGGATCGTGTCGACGGACGCTCGCGCGTCCTCGGGCACGGTGTACTCCATCAACTCCGTGAACTGGGCAGCGCATTCCGCGGCGGTGGAACGCGGGCGGATCCACGGGACGGTGGGGTTCTCGGCGAGGAGCCAGTCGACCTCTTCGGCGAAGAGCGCGATGAGCCGCTCCGTATCTCCTGCCAGCCGGGCGGCAAGGAAGTCCTGTACGACGGCCCGGGTGGCCTCATCCGTAGAACGCGTGGTGGTGGCACTGGAATTGACGGACATGGCGCTCCTCGTGGCTGCAGCGGGGTCCTGCCGATGTGCCTGATCCTGCCGGTGGAAGGCGGAGCGGTCGATTACCTCGATGGTAATGAGCAGCCACTGGAGACAGGACGCACCCCTCGAACGACGCTCACACCCGGTTCTACCACCACAAAAGTTGGGCCGGAGCCCGTTCTCGCGAACAGAGCCATCCCCACGCAGGCGGGGGAGCAGGCCACACCGTTGGTGAGGATGGTCAGGGTGCCGGGACCATCCCTGCGGGCACGGGTAGCAGACCTTGCCGGGCTCGCCGCCCTCCTCCAGGAAGGGAACATCCCTGTAGGGGCAGGGAGCAGACTCCGTGAGCTGCAGTTCTGTCCCACGCACAACGCCATCCGAACCACTCTCACCGAACCGGCAAACCAGCCACCCCTCCCCCAGCGCCGGATCAACCCCAGCGGCACGGAGTGCAGGTAGGTCAAACGATCCATTCACTCGTACACTCGGCGCCATCCTCGCGAGCCCACGCCCCAAGGGAACATCCCTACTGATCCGGTGGTCGTTGGCGCACCGCCCTGCCCCACCCCACCATGTGGGGCACACTGCGTTCCTGACCGAGCCACGGTCGACCCCTGGCTTCGGCACCTCCGGTGCGCGCCCGGCCACTGGGCGACGGACGATGAGAACAGAGCCCGCCCGGGAAGCCACCGCACGTTGCACCGGGCGGGCACTGTCCACTCGGCGAAAACGGGGAGCAGGAGCCGAGCAATTTCTTGGCAGGGAGGCTCTCGGGCGGACCGGCGGCGTTGCCTACCGATGATGAGAATCCGTGAAAACCGGCCAGTGCTGCTTTTCGTTCCCCAGTCGGTTGCTGTGGGCAACGAGGGCCTGGGTGCCCCGATCGTGCAGGTGCGGGCCGAGCTCTCAACCGGATCGACACCGTCCTGTGAGAAGTTCCCCTCAGCAGGTGCCTCACGCGCGGTCGGCCGCCAGGCGCCGGGCGTGCGCACGGATGCGGTCGCGGTCCTCGGGGAACACGCTCTGCCACTTCTCTTCCAGGCGAAACCATGCCGCCGGCTGCCCTTGCTCCCCACCGAGCGGCACCTCACGGCTGACGATCGCGGCGTAGGAGAGACCCAGCGTCGGAGACCTGTCGGCCCGGTAGGAACGCACGGTCACGGCCGCCGGCTCGGTCAACAGCTCGGCCCCCAGGCCGGTCTCCTCCAGCAACTCTCGTACCGCCGCCGCACGCGGCGTCTCGCCCGGCTCCACCGCGCCGCCCGGCGGCACCCATCCACGCACTCTGTGCCGGACCAGCAGAACATGCTCGAAGGTGGGGTCAGTGACCCAAACCTCGGCCGACAGCGGCTCCATCGGATGCCTGCGGGCTTCATCCAGCCAGGCCCGGGCGTCGTCGAACTCCAGCGCGGCAAGGCGGGCATCCGAAACAGCCTCGTCGATGATCCCCTGATCCACATCACCATGAGTCACCCGCCCCACCCTAGGCCGACAGTCCAGCCGGACGGCGGAGACGAAGAGACACGGTGTGATCAGCGATCGAAGCGATCGCACTGCTGGTGGTGACGGGGTACTAGGGCGCGCCTGACACGCCCGTACGCCCCAGTGGTTCACGTCCTGGGTGGCACCAAGAAAGACGGGGCAGGACGGCCTCTGGGACGCCCCCACCGCCGGAGCCCTCGTCGACCGCGACGGCGGCGAGGGCGGCGCCCTGATCACCCACCCCCCGTCGTTGTCGGAGTCGTAGAGCTGGGTGGGTCACTTCCTCTACCGAGTCCGCAACGGCGGCCCCCTACCTGGCGCGCCTCGAATACGTCGGGTGACCCGCCCCTCGGAACGGTGGCGGAGGCGTCCGCTCGTAACGATCACGGGCAAAGTCTGAACAGTGGGCAAGCGCCATCAGGTGATCGCCTGCTTCGGTCCGGGCAACTGCCGCGGGGTCGACTGGACGCTCCATCAGGGCGCTGTGAACGCGGAGCTCACCCTTTGTCCTCGAGCACCCGTTCGCCACGCTCGTCGCCCGTCAGACGCCCGCAAGAGGGCAGGGATCATTCCTCGATTCCTTCTGTGAGGACGAGGTCGCGGCGGGCGTACCAGGCCAATGAGTCGGCGATGCCCTGTTCGACGGTCAGGGCCGGCTTCCAGCCAAGGAGTTCGCCTGCGAGGGTGATGTCGGGGTAGGCGCCGGCGTTGTCGCCGGGGCGGCGGTCGGCCACCTCGGTGGGCAGCGACTTGCCAGTGACGTTCTCGAACGCCTTGACCAGCTCGCGGACGGTGGTGCCGGTGCCCGAGCCGAGGTTGATGACACGGTACGGGACGCCTTCGGGGCCGTTGGAGGTGATCGCGTCGAAGCGATGGACGGCGGCGATGTGTGCTTCTGCGAGGTCTTCGACGTGGACGTAGTCGCGGATGCCGGTGCCGTCGCGGGTCTCCCAGTCCGTTCCGGTGATCGGGTACGGCTCACCCGCGTGGTACTTGTCGATCATGACGCCCAGGGCGTGCGTGGGTCGGCGGACCTGGAGACCGCTACGGCCCTTGCGGTCCGCACCGATCGGGTTGAAGTAGCGCAGGGCGACGGCCCGCAGCGGCGTTCCGGCGGTGATGTCCTCCAGGGCCTGCTCGAAGTGCGCCTTCGTCCGCGCGTACGGGCTCATCGGGTCCAGCGGGGCCTGCTCGGTGATGCCCAGGCCCGGCGCGTGGATCGCGGCGGAGGAGGAGAACAGGAACCGCTCGCAGCCGTTGCGCAGCAGGTGCCCGATCAGTGCGAGGCCGGCCGCAACGTTCTCGCTGTAGTAGTACAGCGGTTCGGAGACCGACTCGGGAACGACGATCTTCGCGGCGCAGCCGATGGTGGCGACGATGTCGGGGTGATCGGCGAAGACACGATCGATCAGGGTCCCGTCGTCGATCCTGCCGCGGTACCAGGTCCGGCCCTTTACGTACTCGGGCCGGCCGGTCGACAGGTCGTCCACGATCACGACCTCGATGCCCTGGTCCAGGCATCGCGACGCGATGGTGGAGCCGATGAATCCGGCGCCACCCGTGATCAAGACCTTCATGGAAGTCTCCCTAGTTCAGCATGGTCCAGGTACCGCCGTCCGGTGACACCGGGGCTGTCAGGCGGTCGAGCGTAGCAGCGTATTAGGGTGGTTCATTATGGTTTGGGAGTCCTCCAACTCCCCTGCATCGATGCCCATGTAGAGGCACCAGAGCGACGACGGAGGGAACTACTCACGGACAGAACCCAGGCCTACAACGGCACCGGTGGCGGCGAGAATCAACGGCGTTTCGACCAACATCGCTGCCCTCTCGCCCTGTTGCCGGATGCAGGTCGATGCATCGTCCATCCTCCGCCACGCTTCGAATCTCGGGGTTCCGAAGCAGACCGAAGCACATGTGTTCGATATTTCGCCGATACCGTTGAGCCTCATGGCCACGTCGGAGAACCCTCAGGGGCCCACGTTGGCCTCCGGCGACAACCACGAACAGGAATGGTCCTGTACCTCGTCCCGGCAGGACTGCTGTGGGCCCCACCCGTCCACGGCCTGACCATCACGTCCGCGACTCCATCACCCGCGAAGGACAGCCCTCATGTCTCCTGACCTCCACACAGCGACGAGCGATCGGCGCGCCGCCGTGATCGACCTGCTCCAGGCCGACAGCGTCCTGGCCGACCCGGTGCTGCGAAACGCCCTGCTCCGCGTGCCGCCGCGAGAAGCTCCTCCCCCACGCCCATGTCCGGGTCAGGGGCCGGGCGCGGATCCGATCGACTGGCGGCTCCTCGACGACCGTGAGGAGTGACTCGACCTGATCCACAGCGACGCGTCGATCCTGTTCCAGCGCAACGGCTAACCTCTCGACGCGCTCGCCCACGGTCCGGTGACCGGCGGCCCCATGACCTCCATGTCTGCATATTCCCTGCTGATTTGACGTGTTCAAGCGCTTCAGAAGGGGCTCACGTTGACTGAGTGGTATGTGGTGTGGACTCGGTGTACATCAAGCCGAATGGGACGGTGGCGAGGGATCTCCTGGATTTCATGCGTTCTGCGAAGTTCCGGAATCTGGAGCGGGAAGCGAAGCGGAATTACGGCACGGAAGCCGACCTCTGCTGAGTTTCTAGTCCTCGCGTGGTCTGTCTTGGTGGCAGGCGGCGCCACAGGGCCTAGCGGACTGCCTCCACTTGTTGACGGAGACCGTCATGTACGTCCGCGGGCCCCCGTTCTGACGGACTGTGGACGGATTCCGGGGGAAGTTCGGCACGGCCACGCCGCTCGTGCACAATGTGGCGCATGCCCGACCACCTCGAACTCGAACTCGCCGGTGCCGCGATCCGCGTGGAACTCGCCGACGTGGGAGAACCGGCCCCCGTACTCGCGCCCGCCACCTCCAACGAAGACGCCGCCGACCTGCCGGAAGGCTTCGGCGCCGTCATCCCGGTCGCCCGCGGCCGACGGGCCGCCGTGCTCGCCCAGGACGTGCTCCAGTCCGCCCTGCGGCCTCTCGGCCCGCTGCTCGAAGAGGTCCACACCGCGGTCACCGCCACCGCGCACCCGCCCCAGGAGCTGACGGTCGAGTTCGGCATCCAGATCGGCCAGGACCTCAAGCTCGGGATCGTCGGCGCCAACGGCCAGGCGACCATGACCGTCAGCGCGACTGGCAGAGCCAGGGCACCGGCGACGCCTCCCCGGCGTAGCCGATGGGCTGGTTCAGCCGGCCGGCAGCGCCGGTCTCCCACACCGCGCTGCTGCGCGAGGGCGACAGAAAGGCGGCTGGCGCCGCCGCACTCCTCTCGCCGAACCATCTGCTGACCTGCGCACACGTCGTCAACGACGCCACGGGGCGGGACCTGCTCTGCGCCGAACGTCCCACCGACGAGCAGTATTTCAGGATTGCTTTCCACGGCTCCGGCAGGGCCTCTCTGTACGGCCGGGCCCGGCTGTCGGTCTGGGTGGCGCCCGAGCCACGGTCGGGCGACGTCGTGTGGGACGGCGATCTGGCGGTGCTCGAGCTGCAGGAGAGGGCCCCCGAGTGGGCCACCCCCGTGGTCTGGCGGGACATGACCGAGGGGCTGGAACTCCGCGCCTGGCACGGTGGCGGTGTCGGCATCACCTACGCCGACACCGTGGCCGGCTTCCGGGACGGCCCCGGCTGTTACCTCGACGGCTCCCTGACCGGCGCCGCCATCGGCCCTGGCTACAGCGGCGGCCCCCTGCGGGTGAAGTCCGACCGCACCGTAGCTGGACTCGTCATCGCCCAGGTGAGGCCCGGCCAGGACCCCTTGCGGGCGCAGGAGACCGTCCGGCGCAGCTGGGCCGTGCCCTGGCAGACGGTACGGGAGCGCCTGACCCTCGCGGGCGCCCACGACATCCTCGCCGGATGCGAGGTCGTCGCACCGGATCACCTCGCCTGGACGGGACCAGCCGAGGACTCCGTACGCCAGATGGTCCCGCTGCTGCGGGCCCTCCTGGACGACACGGCGCGCCGCGCCGACCACTGCAGGCACCTCGCCGCCGGCCTCGGCCTGGAGGCGCCCTCCGGCGGCGAGCAGCCGGCGCCCACCCTGGATGAGCTGGCCACGCTGCTGCTCACCGAGGAACGGGCAATGGCCACCCTGACGGAGTCGCTGACTCCCGTGGTCGGCGTCCACGGCGGCGACCGCACAACGCTGAACGTTCTGCTGGCACTCGGCCGCGTCGAGCCCGCCGTCAGGCTGCTCTCCGTCACCGAACACGAGCAGCTCCACACCGCGCTGCTGAAGGTCGCCACGGACGATCCGGAGCTGATCCCGGCCGCGGCACAGGAGGCCCTGCGGCTCCTGGAGCTCCCGGAAGCGCTGACACGCTCTCCCCGCCTGGCGGTAAAGGATGTCGACGCTGTCGTACGGACGCTGGAGGAGTACCCGGACGGGCGCGGCGGCACGACCGGCTCCCTGCCCGTCCCCGCGCTGCTCCGCCTCGCGGAGTTCGTGGCCGCCGCCGTCTCGGACCCGGACCGACGGTGGTGGCTGCGAGCCTGGTGCGACCGTGTCGCCAGACGCCTGGGCATCAGCGTCGCCGCGCTCGCGGAGCGTCGCGCGGACGCCGAGGCCTGGGCCGCCCGCGTCCCCGCGCCCGTCACACAGGTCATCGTGCGGCTTCACCGGGCGGGAGCCGCTGATCCGGACCGCTTCCTGTGCGAGCTCTGGCTCGGCCACAAGGACGGCAGGCGCACGGCGTTGGCCACCCCGGAAGGCCCGATGGAGCCAGGGGAGATCGGGCGGCTGATACGTCAGACGGCGGACGGTAGCGAGGCGGCGAGCGGCCACCCGCCGACGCGCGTCGACGTGGTGGTGAAGGCCGACGGACTGGACATCCCCGTCGACGAGTGGGACGCGGGCAGCGTACTGGGGGACCTCTTTCCCGAATTCGCCGAAATGAGCACGCCACTGGGCGGCCGCTACCAGGTCACGCTGCGCTGCCCCGAGTTGACCGGCAGCGTCCCCACTGCGGCGAGCGAGGTGCGCAGACGCTGGGCCGTCGGGGGCGATGGGACACTCGTCGTCGACGAGTCGTCCCACGACATCATGAACCTGCACAAACTCCTGGACAAGCCCCACCGCGACACCGCGCGGGTCGTCCTCCACGGGCCGCCGGAGCGACGGCAGCAACTCCTCCACGTGTGCCTGGCCATGGGCGTGCCGGTCGTGCTGTGGGACCGAGACGCAGGGTCGCACGAGGATGCGCCTCGGATGGACGCCCTCGACCCCACCGGCCCCCTCGACAAGCTCCCGCGACGACTTCAAGAGTTCCGAATGTCGCAATACGCCTCGACCTCAGGCGGGGCAGCGCGACCGGCCCTCATCTGGGAGGAAGGCGAACTGGCGCTGCCCGGACCGCTGCCGTTGGCCGACCCGTCATGACGCACCACACCCACCGAACCCCCGCACCATGGAGAAGGACGGACACCCGATGACGGCCCACGAACCCCACGGGCAGCAGGACACGGCCGACTACGGGCAGCACGCCGACTGGCGGCTGTTCAAGGGCGACGGCCACGCCAAGAGCATCACCTTCCCCGAGGCCCCGCCCTGGCGGCGGTTCGGCGGCGACGCGGACGGGGAGACGGACACCTTCCACCGCAACCGGCCCTACCTGATCGGCCCTCAGGAGACGGACGTCGTCAACGCCGCACTGCTGCTCCGCCGACCGCTACTGGTCACCGGACACCCCGGAACGGGCAAGTCGTCCCTGGCCTACGCCGTGGCCCACGAGCTGTCCCTCGGCCCCGTCCTGCACTGGCCGGTCAACAGCCGCACCACGCTCCAGGACGCGCTGTACCGCTACGACGCCATCGGTAGGCTCCGGGAGACCAACATGAGCCGTGAACCCCACGGAGGTGACGGCTCCACGCCGCTGGATCCGGGCATCGGCTCGTACTTGCGGCTCGGCCCGCTCGGCACCGCCCTGGTGGCATCGGAGTCGCCGCGCGTGCTCCTCGTCGACGAACTCGACAAGGGCGACGTCGACCTGCCGAACGACCTCCTGAACGTCTTCGAGGAGGGCGAGTTCGAGATCCCCGAGCTCGCCCGGCTTCCTGAGGAACAGTCCTCGGTACGCGTGATGACCGCCGACTCCGGCAAGTGGACCGATGTCGTCCGCGGCCGCGTCCGCTGCTCCGAGTTCCCCGTCGTCATCATCACCAGCAACGGCGAACGGGACTTCCCGCCGGCCTTCCTGCGCCGGTGCGTCCGCCTCGACCTCCCGGAACCGGACGAAAACCGACTGCGCGCCATCATCTCCGCCCACCTCGACCCGAAGGACGGCTCCGAACCACACGGCACGCCCGAGATCGACGACCTGATGCGTGCCTTCCTCGCCCGCAGGGCGCGCGGTGAGCTCGCGACGGACCAGCTCCTCAACGCCGTGTTCCTCCGGCGTGGCGGCGTCGAACTCGACGCGGACGGACTGCTGGACGCCGTCCTGCACCGGCTCGCGCGCACCCTGTGACCGGGCCCATGCTGCACCGAGTGCGCGACGCCCTGTCGGGCGACGGCGAGCTCCTCGACGCCGAGGAGCTCCGCGACACGCTGTGGCTCGCGGCCCGGTTGCCCCCAGCGGCGGCCACGGCGCTGGCACGGCTCTCCCGGGCCGCGGAACCCTCCGCCGAGGCAGCGACCCCGGCCCCGGCCGAGTCCGCCGCCGCGCCGCCCTTCGAGGACGGGGAACACCGGGACTCACCCGCGAACGACCACCGGAACGGGACGGCCGCCGGCGCCACGGCGGCCGGCGGCGGAGCGCGTACTCCGCAGGAGGACGGGCTGCACGCAGCCCCCGTGCCGCCGAGTCAGGCCGCCTCTTCTGACCGGTCCGCGATGGCCGTACGCGCCCCGGGAATGAAGGCGCTCGACGGTACGGAGCTCCGGCTCGGGCGCGCCCTGCGCCCCCTGCGACAGCTCCGTCCTGACGCGCTGCGCACCGAACTCGACGTCGACGCGACGGTCTCCGCCATGGCCGAGACCGGCCTCCCCGACGCCGTGCTCCGCCCCGCACGGACCCGCTGGCTCGACCTGGCGGTCCTTGTCGACGACGGCGTCTCGATGCTCCTGTGGCAGCGGCTCGCGGGCGAAGTCCGTGCCCTGATGGAGCGGTGCGGTGCCTTCCGGGACGTACGCCTCCACGGCCTCGACAGCCGCACGCCCGGGGGTCCCCGGCTGACCGGGCGGCCGTATGGCGGGCGTGACCGGGCGCGTCCGATGTCCACGGTCCTCGACCCCTCCGGCAACACCCTGCTCCTCATCGTGAGCGACGGCATCGGACGGGCCTGGCGGGACGGGACGATGCACCGGGAGCTCTACCGCGCCGCAGCGACGGGACCCGTGGCCGTCCTCCACGCGCTCCCGCCGCGGCTCTGGGCGGGCTCGGGCATCGACGCGCGGCCCTGGCGCGTGACGACCCGCCGTAGGGGAGCAGCCAACCGGTCCTGGTACGTCGAGGACCCCGTCCTGCCGCCGGAACTGGCCCCCTATGACGGCGTCCCTGTCCCGGTGCTCTCCGCGGAGGGAAGCGGCATCGGCACGTGGGCCCAGCTCATCGGCTCCCCCGGGGAGACCGTGGTGCTCCCGCTCCTGAGCGGTCCGGACACGCCTGTCCCCGCCATCGGCGCACTGGCGTCCACCCGGCCTATTGTGTCCGTCGCAGCGGAGGAGGCCGTGCTGCGGTTCAAGTCCTCGGCGTCCTCTGAGGCGTACCGCCTCGCGGCACACCTGGCGGCCGTGGCACCGCTCCCCGTCCCGGCGATGCGGCTCGTCCAGCACGCCCTGCAGCCATCCGTCGACACGGCCCACCTGGCGGAGGTCTTCCTCGGTGGCCTCATGCACGGCGTCGGGGGGGCCGCCGCCCGCCCCCCCCCCCACACCAACGACATCACAGAGGACAGCCCCGCCGGTGTGCTGGGGACGGGGGCGGCGGCCGCACAGGG
>NZ_JBSHDU010000086.1:21398-34733 GCF_053616475.1 Streptomyces sp. NPDC055815
CCAGATCGCCCTGCTGCCATGTGTCGACACGGCCACGGTGGGGTTTGTCTTCCTGGGGGCCATTTTCCTGGGCGTCGGCGGCGCCGCCGACCTCCCGCACCAGAAGACCTTCGACTTCACTGAGGACATCCGCGCGGTTCTGCTGGGCACGGTGCCGCCTTCCGAACTGGTCAGGACGGCACGGGCCGTCACGGCCCATCTCAGCGAACTCCCGAACGCGTCGACGGGATTCCCGGCCTGGCTTCCCCACTCCGAGGGCCGAGAGCGCGTCAGGTCCGGCAGCCACAGGGCCTTCGGCTGGGTCGACGAGACCCTCCGGCGCAGGCTCGGCATCGCCTCGCCAACCGCACCGGAACAGGAATCCGAACCCGAAGCCGAACCGCTGCACCCGCACGGCGAGCTCCGGGAGATCCCGGACGGCTTCGTCCTCGACGGGGAGCTGACGGGATGGCGCCGGCTACCCGTCGCCGACCGCCGCTTCGAAGGCCCAAACGGCCTGCCGTACGAGGTGTTCGCCGAGCACGAGGGGGGCTGGTCGGACATCGGGCTGCTCCTGGCGCACGACGGCGAGGGCCGCGTGCTCGTCATCCGTACACCCGAGGTAGGCAACCCCCGGCACGCCGTAGACCTCGTGACGACCGAGGTGACGGCGCTCAAGCGGCTGGACGGTTTCTTCGCACCGCGACTCCTGGCCTGGGACGCCCACCGCCTCCGGCCCTGGCTCGCCGTCGAATGCGCGCTGGACGGTGCCTCAGAACCGGCACCGAACCTGCATGACTTCGTAGGGCAGGAGGGCACACTGCACCGGGCGGGCCTGCTTGAGGTGGCCCGCCAGCTCGCGGCGAGCCTGGCCAACGCCCACGAGAACGGCCTGGTCCACGGCTCGCTCACCCCCCGTCGCGTGCTTGTGGCGGGGCGCAAGATGCAGATCACCGGCTGGATGACCGCTTCCGTGGACGGCAGGATCAGTCCACATTGGGACGCGTACGCGCCACGCCCTCGGTACCGTGCCCCGGAGCTGGAAATGCCCGGCGGCGAACCGACCCGCGAGTCCGACGTGTACGCGCTCGGTGTCATCCTCATGGACGCGGCGACGGGCGAGGGACAGGGGGACTATCTCTCCGAAGCCACGTTGGCGCTGCCCGCCGGCCTGCTCTCCGCCGACTGGACGGCGATCCTGGAGTCCTGCACGCTGTGGGACCCCGCGCGCAGGCCGTCCGCGGCCAGGCTGCAGCGGGCGCTCGACTCCCTCGCGCTCCAGCGGCCCGGGGGCAGCCACCCCATGATGGTCTCCCTCGGTCTGGACCCCGGCCTGGTGCCGGTGGGACTGGACCTGGAGAGCGAACACCGGGGCGGCCAGGGCCCCCACCTTCTGCTCCGCGGGATTCCGGCCACGATCCGCAGGAGTATCCTGCGCCGCGTCCTGGACCAACTGATGCGGCAGAGCCCGACAGGACTGGAACTGGTCCGCGCGGACTACGACGGACGCAGCGGGCTCACCCGCTTCGAAGACGTCGTGCGCGGTGCGTCGTTTCTCCGCCTGCGCGACGACCCGGCGCACGTCCTCTCGTTCTGTGAGAAGCTCCGACAGGAAGTCACGAAGCGCTGGGACATGCTGGGGAGGAGCGCCAACGACTCGGACTTCGGGGCGCTCGCAAACGACGCAGGTGAGTACGGCATCCCACACGTTCTGCGGCGCCTTGTCGTCGTTGTGGAGGACTTCCAGAAGGTGCTGTTGCTGGCGCCGGAAGTGTTCACGGTGCTGAGACAGGTTGCGGAGCAGGGGCCGCGTCTGGGCATGCATCTGATCGTCAGCACCGACGACACGGACGGCGCGTTGGCCGACCGGGTCCTCGTGGATGGGGCTCCGGCGCGTATCGATCTGCGGAGCCCCCACCAGGGTGGGCCGCATCCTTCCGACCCGCTGACGGCACAGGCCACCCTGCACGTTCCGCCTTCGGGGGGCCCCGTGTTCTTCACGGCGGGACTGGAGGACACCTCAGATCCGCCGACAGGGGACTGATGCCGAACGCAAACTGCAGCAGTGCGGACGGTGTCCTCCAAGGAGAAAAGGTCGTCTTGCCGTGCGGAACGGCGGAGCCAAGCGGCTGCTGCCTGGCACACCTGGCACCTACTTCGGCATCTTCAGCACCCTTAGCCTGTTGTTGACTTCGCCGCTGCTGCACGCATCTCAACGACCGTACCCGGCACACGCTGCCTCGATGGACAGTCGTACGCGCACGCATCGCGCGAAACGACGCGAAAGGGCCGCGCAGCAGAAACCTCGGCTACAAGCCTGCAACCAAGCGCCGTGACCACGGCGTGCGCGATGCCGTAGATGCACTGGGCGGACGCGGTGATCGCCTGGTTGACCGCGTCGCCCGCGGCGAAGTCACCCGGGACGTACTTGCGTACGTTCCACGGCACACTGGTAAGGGCGGACTCGGCGCGGTAGCACTTCTTGACGCGGTCCCCCTCACGTCCGAGGAGTTCGCGCCGGGTCAGCCCGGACGGGTCCTCGACTGGGAACCTCAGCCGGACATGGCCTGCGCGACGCACAGACGCGAGCGGGCGTTGGCGCACTACGGCCTGCGCCGCGACGACGGCCGAGGAGCAACTCAGGGCCCGGCCGCTCACGTAGAACCGCACGCCCTGCTCCCCCACCCAAACGACACCCGCACCCGTGTCTCCTCTCCGAGGCGACGCGGGGGTGCCAGGGCCGAGCAGCAGGGTGCCGATCGTCGCCGAGGGGATGTGGGTGACACCGTCCCCCCTCCGCGGCGGTGATGGCGTTGGCGTCCCGACCCAGCGTGCAGCGCTCGAGATAGATGAAGGACATGCGCTCGCTGGCGCGGGGCAGTTCACGCCGGGTGAGTGCCCCGCACCGCGAGACGGTCCTCAACGCGCCCCCGCCTCCTGCTTAGGTTCTAGCGATTACCGCAACACCCCAGCTGAGGGGACGCGATGGACTTTGAGGTTCGCCAAGACCGGCGGTGGCAGGGCTCACAGATCCTGGTCCGTGAGCGGGAGGAATACTTCCGGCTCATGGACCAGGGTGTCAGCAGCAGAGAGGCGTGCCGGATCGTCGGAATCCACCGGCGAACGGGACTGCGCTGGCGGAACGGATACACCCGGTCGGATAACGAGAAGTGGACGCCGCCGGTCAATCTGGCGATCCCCGACCCCGGGCCGTCACGGCACCTTCGGGAGTCGGAGCGCGTTCACCTTGCCGACCGGCTTCGGGAGAACGCCTCGCTTCGAACGATCGCCGCCGAACTGGGACGCAGCCCCTCGACCATCAGCCGGTAGATACGGCGCAACGGTGCGTTGTGGCGGGGCAAGGGCTGGGTCTACCGGCCGCACGCAGCCCAATCCCGCGCTGACGCACGCCGTCCGCGCCCGAAGCCGGGAAAGATCGGCCAGAACCCCGAGCCGCGCGACTTCACGTCAGTTCTTGAGTAGCTCTCGAGAATCGTCACGAGATCCCGTTCAGCCGAGAGGCTGGGCGGGATCTCGGCGTTTGTGAGGTGTGTTCGAGGTGATGTCCGAACGCGGACGGGGCTTTGGGCGGTTGCCTGGCGGAGGATCGGCCTGGGCGCGGGGTGGTTCGGGTGCGTGAGGGGCGTCGGAGCTGCCTCTGGGCGTGCTTAAGCTCGTCGTGTGGTGCCGGGGAGTCATGTACTCGTGCGGACCATCGTTGGCGGCTAGGGTGGGGAGAGCCCGTTCGCGGCGAGGGAACCTGGAGCCGTTTCCGAGGGTTCCGTGATCACATCGGCAGGATCCCTATTGGCTGTGGTGCCGGCGGTCTGGTCCCAGGTGAACAGCATCTGCAGGTTGACGCTGCAGCCCATCAGGGCGAGGAGGATGGTCTGCGCGACGCGGCCGTGGGCGAGCCGCTTGCTGGGGTCGGCGATATTGATGCCGTGGCTCTTGAGCCGTCCGTTCGCCCCTTCGATGTTGGCCCGTTCGGGCCGGTAGGCGTCCTGCCAGCTGGGGTGGAGGTAGTGCCGGTCCTGGCGGAACTTGTCGCGCTTGCCCAGGTCACCGGGCCGGACCGTGATCGTCGGTTTCCGGCAGACCGCGGCAGTTCCTTCTTGGGCAGGGCTCGCAGGCGTTCGGCCTGGGGGATGGGAACGGTCGGTTTGGCCGCAGTGTGTGCGGCGGTGGCCCGCCGGTCGGTGAGGTCCACGGCGGCAGGTCGTGGTGCGGGGATCTGGTGGACCTGGTTCAAGCGGGGACAGGCCACTTTGGGCGATGGTCCGCTCGCTGGGCACTGGAGCCGGATTGCGCCTCGCTCGTCCGCGGACTCCTTGAGGCGCAGGTAGTACGGCTCGCGGGCGGCGATCTACTCGCGGAGCAGGGTGTGGTCGGCGATGCCGCGTACGGCTTTGTCGCTGAGGTCGAAGGTCGCCTGGGCGAGGGCGGTGGGCATGGCGGGGCAGGCAAGGGACCCGTCGACGAGCAGGGCGCCTTCGTGAGTGCCCTGGACACCGCGGTTCTCTCGTTTGTAGTCGAGGACGAGCTGGTAGCCGAGGCGTCTTGCGGGCTGGGCGAAGTGTTGGGAGACCTGATCGGTGTAGGCGCGGTCGGACGCCAGGATCCCGGTGGGGAAGCCGAACGGGGCCAGGGCGGTCAGGGCATGGATTGCGTTCAGGCCGATCCGCTTGCCGGGGCTGTCCATGACGAGGCCGAGCACGAGCTGGGGGTGCCGGCTGACGCGCTTTCCGGCCTGGGGATGGCCGGCCGGGTGCCTGCGGCTGGCGGCGACGAGGAGGGTGGCGGAGTGCCCGAAGATCCCTTTGTCGGAGCCGCCGCAGTAGTGCCAGCCGGCGGTGATCTCGACGGACGCGAGACCGCGATGCTCGCTGGGCTCGTGGTGCCAGGCGTGGAACCGGGGTGGTGTCGACCCCGATATCGCCCCGCCAGCCCTTGAATAGGCCCCGGCGGTGAGCGAGACGGACCGTGACCAGCACCAGGCGGTCGCTGAGCTCCTGCAGCAACGCCCGACGCCGCACTCGTTCGGAATCCGCGTCCTCCCAAGCCGAGACCGCGAGCCTGGCTTCGTCAGCGGGCAGCCGACGACGTCGGTCACAGCGGAAGGGGTCCAGAGCAGTAGTCAGGCGGTCGAAGGAACGATAGGCACAGCGGGTGAACGCGTGCCGTCCGTGAGCGTCGAGCGAGCCGGGCTCAGGGACCCCCCGGGCAGGCGCCGCAGCTCGTCCAAGAGCACGCGGCAGACATCCGCGAGAGTCGCGCTGCGGTGATAATGGAGAGACAGCAGCAGCCCCACCAGCACGGTCCGCACCGGCAGACCCTTCAGCCCGGGACGCCCCGCCAGCTCGGCGTCGACCAGCTCCAGCACACCCGAACCGTGCAAGAGAGCGTCGAGGTGCCCGACCTTCGAGTCCGGGATCTCGAGCGGCGCGTCGGTGACCGGTCGCGGCCGGCACTTCCTGATCTTTTCCGGACTCCGCCAGGTCCGGGGCTTGGTCACCGATCCGGTCCACGCAGAAGCCCTGCGGCAGTGGCGTCATCGACGGGCGGCACCAAGTGCTGCCAGCGCGCCAGGGACGCGGCCGAGGCGAGCCCGGCCGCCTGCGCGATCAGATGGTGATCGATATGCGCGCGCATCAACTCGACGATCCACGTCGCCCGCAACCGGCCTACCTGCACCGCAGGCAGATCCTGCGGAGGGCGGTGGAGCAGGGACCAGGACCCGATCAGGTTCTTGGAGTACTGGACGGTCCGCCTCGGCCGGAACAAGTACCCACCGCCCGCGCTCTCCGCCAGCTCACCCAGAACCGGGTCCCAGGCGGCCCGGGCGACCAGCGGGACCAGCCGCTCGACGCCCTTGTGCAGCAGCGGTCGTCCCGGCGCGGACGGCGCAGATCGATGCCTCGGCTGGCCGCGACCTCCTTCGGGGTCAGCCCCAGACCGGCACCCAGCCCCAGCAACGCGAGTGCGTCGGTCTTCCGCTGGCGAGGCAGATGGGTGGCCCAGTGCCGCAGGCCCGCCAACTCGGCCGTGCTGTAGGTCTGGTGTGGACTGGCCTCAGCATGCATCCGGGCCGGGGGCGCCTCGCCGCGCTCGATCCAGGCCAACGCGTCGCGTACGCGCAGAAGCCACGTCCGGTACGTCCGGACCGACGATGCTGCGATGTCCCCGGCCCGCGAGAGCACGAACGCGTCGATCACCTCGTTGCGCAGCCATGCGTCCGCAGTTCGCTCGATCCCCGCCGCCTCGGCCCACAGAGCCAGCCTGCCTACGACGTGCAGCAGCCGCTCCACGTCGTAGGGCACGGCAGTCACGGCCGCGGCGACGACCGACCGCACCAGCGGAGCGACCTCGACCCAGACAGGCGGAACGTTCTTGGGCCGGTAGCGGGTGATCTTCGTGGACGTGACGGGATCAAGGACCACGGTCCATGCATACCGGCTGGACAAGTAGCCATTCCACAGCTGATCAACTTCAACGGACAGGATGGTGCGCGCATGGTCGGCGGACGCGCCCGCGCACGCGTGGTCTCCACCCGCCGCCCCTTCGACGTGTCCGGGACGTCCTCACCGATCGCGGCGGCGATGTCCTGCACCTTCATCGCCCGACCAGCCCCCGCCAGCAGCACCAGCATCCGCTCTCGCGCCTCTTCCCACTCCAACGGGCCGACAGGTGCGGCCCCGCTGGAAGGTACTTCTGCATCGTCAGGCCAGGAATCGGGGGCAGGGCCATTCGCCACCGATTCGTCCGCAGGGGCCTCTGGCGGCTCTTGCGTGACGTCGCCGTCCTGGTCTGCGTACTCCTCGCCGACCAGGGACAACAGCGTCTCCCACGTGATCGTCAGGTGAGCCAGTCGCTCCTCGGCCACCGCGACCTTCTCGCGCAGCTCGGCCAACTCGCCGCGGACGACTCCCTCTTCCTGATCCAGACGCTCGAACAACGGCGTCATACCGGCCCACCTTCACTCGCCGACCCCAGAACCCGATAACACCCCAAGCCCCATCCGAACATAGGGCCCGCCCTAGCAAGATCGCAGAGGGGGACCGCAGATGCCCCCAAGCGACCGCATGCGATCGCCTTGCGCTCGCACCCCTCCCACGGACGACAACACTCGTCCACGCCGTAGGGTCGGAACATGCCGACCGAAGACAGCCCGGACCTCACTGCCAAGCACTGGCAGGACTGCACGGAGGTGTACGAGTTCCTGGACCAGATCCGCCTCCGTCCCGGAGCGTGGCTGTCCGGCGGCTCACTCCGCGATCCGCAGTCCATGCTGATCGGCTACGAGGTAGCCCTCGGTGTCCACTCCATCGATGAGCCCTGCGACTTCTGGCACGGCGGAGCCTTCAGCCAGTGGCTCGGGACACGCCTCGGCGGCACCAGCCCGCTCGGCTGGGCAGCCGACATCGAGCGCAACACCCCCGCCGGCTCAACCCCCGTCGAAGAGTTCTTCCGCCTCCTCGATGCCTATCGGAGCGAGGCGGCGCAGGTCACCGCGACGACTCGGTTTCCCGGCATCGAATTCATGATCAACACGTTCGTCACCCTCTTCTGGCGCAAGCGCCTCCTCGCGCAGGCGGCGGAGCGTCTCGAAGACCGCGGATTCCGCGTGATCCACCTTGAAGCCGGCCAATGGAACACGGAGCAAGACATGCACCGCGCTATGGCCGCAGCCCTGGACTTCCCCGACTATTACGGGCACAACCTGGACGCGCTCAACGACTGCCTTGGCGACGTAGCCTGCTACGGCGGCTACGACGATGCTCCCGAGGGCACCGGACTGGTCCTCGTCTTCACTGACTATGACCGGTTCGCGGCAACCTGCCCCAGGGCGGCGCAAGTCGTCCTGGACATCATCGCCGACCAGGCCCGCCAAGCGGCCGTACTCCAACGACGCTTCTTCAGTCTGGTCCACAGCAACAACGCCAACATCAAATTCGAACCTGTCGGTGCCATGCCCGTCATGTGGAACAGCGACGAGTGGCTCGACGCAAACCGTCACTGAGGACAAGCCTCGGAGCGCAAACGCCCGCTGCGGCAGTCCTTACCCCGTCGCCGTAGCCCTCCAAGCAGCAGTGACGCACCCTTCTTCCCAGTGCCACCACTCCTTCGCCTCACCGTGCTCCAGAAGCTTGCGGATCCGCAGCAGGTCCGCCTGCGGCGGGACATCGAGCGCCACCATCCCGTACCGCTCGATACCCTCGCCCGTCGTGCCGAGCTTGTGGAAGATCTCCAGCACACTCCGCCTAGCAACAGCTGATCCGCCGTCCTTCAACACGATCAGCCGGATCGTGCAGTTCTCCGAGGCTCGGACCGTCTCCCCTGCCCAGAGGAGACCTTCGCTGTCGAGCTCCACCTTGATGATGTCCCCGCTGGCAACTCCACGTACGAACCACGGCGTGTTGTCCAGCCGCACCGTGCCGTCGCCGAGATCCACCGCCCACAGGCTCTCGACGCTGGCTGGCGGCCAGCCGTCCTCGTCTATGTCCATTCGGAAGTGGACCTTCACGTGGTCGTCACTGATGCTCGTCACCGCACCATTCTCCTTGCAGCACCGCAGGCGCCCGCTCCTACTCCCGAGGGGGAAGGCTCGCCTGGGATCTCCAGAACTCAGGGTCTCGTGGTCCGGCGAGCCACTGGATGAACCGATCCGCTGCAGTCTCGAAAGCATCAGCCAGCGAAGTTGTTCCGACGACAGTCTGTTCGACGGGGTCGATGTAGTGAGCGTTGTGGTCCACCTCGCACCAGCAGGCCACGCTGATGGCCGACCAGACACTGAGAAGGCCTTCCTCGGTCCACTCCACGTCGAGTGAGACCTCGAGCCAGTCACCGCCTTCGTCGTAGAGCGAGACCTCAGCCAACAGGACCTCCGGTGTTCCGGCCTTGGCCCGTCCTGGGAACGTGACGTGCTGCGGGAACCACTGCCAGACCTGGGGCTTCCCCGATACCTGGGCGCGATCTATCGCATCCGCCGAACGCCGGATCCGGTCGAGATCGGCGACACCAGCGTCTGGGAAGAGGACCTCCAGGGGCACGGCATCGAAGGTCCAGCTTGGCGTGTTCATGAGCCTGAGCATGAGGATCATCAGCTTCAGGGGCAAGGCCCAAAGCGGCCCATGACCTAGAGTCGTGGCCGTGACCGAACCCCAGCCGAGCGAGCCCCTGAAGGACTTCCTGAACACCATACGAGCCGGCGAAGTCCGTACCGGCCGCGTCATCAGCATCGAGGACCGGGAGGTGCTCGTCGAACTGGACGGGTTCTCCGGCGCCAGGAAAGCGGTGGGGCGTATCCCTCGCGGTGATGTGACCCGCAAAGCGATCGGGCATCCATCCGAAGCTGTGAGCATGGGGCAGCAGCTCACCTTCGAAGTGATAGCGGTCGACTGGCAGCAGGAGCGCGTCTGGGCCTCCGCTTCAGCGTGCGAGGACCCGGCTCTGCGAGCATTCCTTCTCGGCCTTCGACGCGGCGGAACACACCAGGGCCAGGTGCAGAGCGTCCACAACTTCGGTGTGTTCGTGAACCTCGACGGCGAACCGGTCGATCAGTGCACCGGTTTCATCAGGGGCCCCGAACTGAGCTGGCGGCGGATCGACCATCCCGCAGACGCCGTCACGGCCGGTCAGCGGGTCGTGGGCGAGATCATCGACGTAGACACCAGGCGTGGACAGGTTCAGCTATCGCTGAAGGCTCTCCAGGAGGACCCACTCGTTCCCTTCGCGGACCAGGCGGGCAGTGTCACCACTGGCCAGGTCACCAAGCTGATCCCGTTCGGAGCCTTCGTCCGCGTCGCCGACGGCGTCGAGGGCCTTGTACATAACACCGAGTTCCGAGACGAGCCCGTCGAGCACCCCGACCAGATCGTGAGCGAGGGAGACGCGATCACCGTACGGATCGTCGAGATCGACCTCGTGCGCCGCCGCCTCACCTTGTCAGCCAGAAATCTGCCGCAGAACGGGAAACGATCTACCTGAGAACGGGAAGCGATCTCCAGGTGCCCTGTACCGCACCAGGTCACCGCCATTCGTGAACACCCCGACTTCATCCAGCACCACCTCGAACGGCGCTGGAGTCCCGAGCAGATCTGCCAGGTTCTGCGGGCACGCTTCCCCGACCGGCCGGAGATGCACGTGACCCACGAGACCGTCTACCAAACGCTCTATGCCCGAGGCCGCGGAGAACTCCGCCGCGAGCTGACCAAAGCCCTGCGCACGGGAGTCAACGCATGCGTGAATCTGCAGCCGTCACGCAGGGCTCCCTTCACGGGGATGTGCCGGTCGTGGTGCATCCACTACCGGCTGCTCCGTTGCAGGATGAGTCGCTCTCCGCTGGGCCGCCACGTCTGCGCCTGCCGGATGGCGACGCGGGATGCCCAGATCCACAGGAGCACGCTGACCACGAGTACGACGCCGGCTGTCGACACCAGCAATCCTCCGGTGATGTAGGACTCGCCATCGGCGGACACCGGCGCTGCGAGGGCGGCCGCGACCGCGGTGCCTGCGGTTCCGGCGAGAGCCAACGGGGCGAGAACCGACCACGCCGCAGTGGTGCGGAAGACGCGTAGCCCACCGGTGAGCACGGACAGCGGTGCGAGTGCGCGGCCCTGACGCAGGAACTCCGCCATGGCGCTGAGGCCCGCGGTCGTGGCGAGTACCGCGATGCCGAGCATGCCGAGCAGTGCGCTCCAGCGGCCCTGGTCACGGTTGGGGACGCCTGCGGTGAGCTCGCTCTCGCCCGGCGCCCTGACGGCTGCGCCGCGCGGGAACACCTCGTGGGACAGCCGTTTGAGTGCGGGCACGGACAGAGGTTGTCCGTCCGGCCGCAGAACGGCGAGAGTCGCACCCGTGCCGTCAGGAGCGGCGAGTTCCGCCAGCCTCCGGTCATCGGTGCGGCGGATCAGCAGCGTCGGATCCATGTGGGGGGTCCAGCGGATCAGCTCGCGCAGCCTCGGGTCCGCCGGGAACTTGTCGACGCGCGTCTCGTGTGCGGGGCAGGGCACGTGGAGGGCGGTCAAGGCGGCGCAGTCACCGTACAGGGTCAGGTACTTATTCTTGTTGCCGTCCGGAGGAGTCAGCAGGACTGCCTCGGTCGCCGGTGTTCCGGCGAGGAAGGCGGCCATGGCGGAGGCCGGCACGTCGCCGCGTGCGCCCACGGTGACGAGGTTGCGGCCGATGCGGTCGAGGGTTTGTCGTGCCTCGGCGGTCTGTGCCCCAAACAGTCCTTGCCACGCGATGGCCTGCATGAGCACGATGAGCGCGATCGAGACACCGGTGACGAGTCGGGCCGTCCCGCCGGGGTGTGTGCTGGTACGGCGGCCCGCTACGAGCGTTCCGGGCAGGTCGTGCGATCGTCCCCGGCGGGTGAGCAGGTTTCCGGCCTTGGCGGTGATGGAAGCGATGGCGGCCGGAAGGGTCAGGATCGTGCCGGCGATGCCCACCCAGTTGGTGAGCGTGCGCAATACGGTGTCTGCCGCGAAGAGGTCCGGACCGCGCACCGCCAGGATGATCGCGATGGGGCACAGCACGGCCAGGCGAGACAGCCAGGTGTTGCGGGATGTGTTGCGTGGCCGGGTTCCGGACGCGCCCCGGCGGGGCGCGAAGTCCGCGAGGATCACGGTCGTCAGGATGATCAGGAACGCCGCAAGGGGTGCGAGGACGGCAGCCCAGCCGTAGGGGCGAAGGTGGGAGGCGGAAAGGATGTATCCGGTGTAGGGGATGCGGATGTCGTGCAGTACGGCTGCGGCAACCGCTGCGGCCGCGACGACCGCGCCGAGGGCGGCCGGGGGCACGGCCTCACCGGTGGTGATCAGAGCACGATCCATTCGGCGTCCGCCGAGTGCGGCAACGAGCGCAGTCCTGCGATCGCGGGCGTGTGCACCGGTACGCGCTGCCACGATCAGCAGAGCGACGGCCGGCAGAACGAGCATGCCGATGACCGCGGCCTGGAACATCCATTCGGGCTTCTCGTCCACTCGGCCCGAGCCCGGCTCCAGAGAAGTCGACACCTGTCCGGCCGTCGGGCCGAATCCGGTGACGACAGCGTTGGGTCGCTCGGCGCTCAGTCCGTCGCGGGGGCGGACATAGGCGAGCCATTCGGAAGGCTCGTCCAGTCCTTCCTCACCGATCGTGCCGGCCAATGGGCCGTAGCGGCGATCGATGTCCTCGCCGGCGCCCGCCTTTCGCAGGGCCGGCGACAGGACCGCGTGGCCCGGCTCCGGCCAGTCGTCCAGTCCGGGCGGCAGCGGGGCGTTCCCCTTGTGGGGAGCCAAGTAGACCACGCTGAATCGGCGTTCGCCGTCGAGCGAGTCGGATCCCACGAGCCACGTTGTCGCGTCGGTCGCGCGTTCCTGGGCGTCCTCGGGGGCCACGGGAGTCCTGGCTGTTCGGCGCTCCTCCTTGCCCGCGTACACGGCATGGACGGCGACGAGGCTGCCCAGGCTGAGCGCGAGGACCAGCGTCGCGAGGAGCAGAGCGACGAAGCGCACGCCTCCCGCCTCGGCGCGCCGACCCGCCACTCGCCCAATGGCGAGGAGCTGGCGCGCGAGCTTCAGGGTGTCCCCGCTCGGGGTCATGGCCGTCACGCGGACGCACCGGAGGTGATCGTCTTCAGCGTGCCTGCCTCAAGACGCAGTGTGCGGTCGGCTCGTGCGGCGATGCCCGGATCATGGGTCACCACGAGCAGTCCGCACGCGTAGCGTCGGGGCAGCCCGAAGAGTAGCTCGGCCGTGCGGTCGCGTGTTTCCGTGTCCAGCGCACCGGTCGGTTCATCGGCGAGCAGCAGAGCAGGTTCGTTGATCAGGGCACGGGCCACTGCGGCCCGCTGCCGCTCGCCGCCGGACAGCTCGTCGCTCGTCTCCGCCTGCGGTACGCCGAGGTCGTCGAGGAGCTTTTGCGCCCTACCTCTCGCGCCGTGGCGGTTGGTGCGGGCCAGGAGGGCCGCGAGCATCACGTTGTCCAACGGGCTGAGCTCCGGCAGGAGTTCACCGAACTGGAAGACCATGCCGACTGACTGGGCGCGCAGTGCGGCAAGGCGCGCGGGGCGCAAGCCGACGATGTCGGTGCCCGTCACCTTCACCGACCCTGCTGTCGGTCTGATCAGACCCAAGTACGCAGGACAGCAGCGTGCTCTTGCCGGATCCGCTCGGGCCGGTCACCGCGACGGACTCACCGGCCCGCAGGGTCAGGGAAAGGTCGGTGAACAGCTCCCGCGTGCCGAGGGAGTGCGTCAGCCCCTCGATCTCCAGGACGGGTTGCCTGGTCTCCGTGTTGTGTGCCGCGCCCACTTGCTGTCCTCACTGTGCTGGCTGCTCGGGTATGACGAGCTGCGGTGGAGCGGTCCGGGCC
>NZ_JBSHDU010000087.1:0-15629 GCF_053616475.1 Streptomyces sp. NPDC055815
TATATCGTTCTCGCCCCCCGCCGCAATACCCCGGACGGCCGTCTTTCCGTGGGCGGCCCCGCGCCGGTCGACGGCGCGGGCCCTCACTCGTGAGCGGGCGGCTGCCGAGGGCGCGGGGCCTCCTTCGTAGGCGGGCGGCTGCCTTTGCCGTCGGCCGCCGCCCCTCGTTCCGTACGCCGTCGGCGCCGGCCCTCGTTCCGTACGGGCTACCGCGGGTCCGGGCCCGTGGCGACCGGGCGCGTGGGGTTCGAGGACCACTCCGACCAGGATCCGGCGTAGAGGGCCGCGGGGATCCCCGCGACCTCCAGGGCAAGAACCTCGTGGGCGCCCGAGACGCCCGAGCCGCAGTAGACGGCGACCGGGGTCCCCTCGGCCGCGCCGAGCGCCGTGAACCGGTCCCGCAGGACGTCGGCGGCCAGGAAGAGGCCCTCGGCGTCGACGTTCTCGGTCGTCGGGGCCGAGACCGCGCCCGGGATGTGCCCGCCGACCCGGTCGATCGGCTCCACGTCGCCCCGGTAGCGCTCCGCCGCCCGCGCGTCCAGGAGCAGCCCCGTGTCGGCCCACGCCGCCGCCGCGTCGGCGTCGAGGAGTCCGAGGGCGCCCGGCTCCGGCCGGAAGTCGCCCGGGTCCGGCGTGGGGACCTTCTCGGTCAGCTCACCCGTCCAGGCCGCGAGGCCCCCGTCCAGGACCCGCACGTCCGGGTGGCCCGCCCAGCGGAGCAGCCACCAGGCGCGGGCGGCGCCCCAGCCGAGACCGCCGTCGTAGACGACGACCGGCCGGTCCGCCGAGACACCCGCGCGGCGCATGACGGCCCCGAAGGCCTCCGGGTCGGGCAGCGGGTGCCGGCCGCCGCTCCCGGGCGGCCCCGCGAGTTCCGCGTCCAGGTCGACGTAGACGGCGCCGGGCAGGTGGCCGGCCTCGTACGCGGGCCGTCCGGGCGGGCCGCCGAGCGTCCAGCGGACGTCAAGGAGGACCGGCGGCCGGGCCCCGGCCGACTCGCTCAGCAGTTCGCTTGCGGAGATGATGGGCTTCATGGGAGCCATCCTCGCGCAGCCGCACGGCCGCGGGGGGACGGATCCTGCGACCTCTGACCGGATCGCGCCACGTTCGGTGCGTCCGGGGCGCGGCGCGCGCCCGTCGGTGTCACCATCGGACGGTGCACGGCCACGACGATGGTCCGAGGAGAGAGTGACGATGACCGAGGCGACTCCCCGATCCCCCGGCACACCCTGCTGGGTGAGCCTGATGGTGCACGGGATTGACGCCACGCAGGAGTTCTACAACGCGCTCTTCGACTGGGAGTTCGTCCCCGGTCCGCAGCAGCTCGGCCCGTACGTGCGCGCGCTGCTCGGCGGCAAGGAGGTGGCGGGCATCGGCCAGCTGCCGCCCGACCGGAACCTGCGCATCGCCTGGACCCCGTATCTGGCCGCCGAGGACGCCGACGAGACCGCCGAGAACATCCGCTGCTGCGGCGGCACCGTGGCCGTCGGCCCGCTGGACGCGGGCGAGGCGGGCCGCATGGCCATCTGCTCCGACCCGGCCGGCGCGGTCTTCGGGGTCTGGCAGGCGGAGGCGCACCACGGCACGGTGATCGCGGGGCCCCCGGGGACTCCGGTGTGGAACGAGCTCCTGACGTACGAGACGTCCTCGATCGGCAAGTTCTACCGGACGGTCTTCGGCTACGAGGTCGAGCCGATCGTCTCCGCCGACCACGACTACGCGACGCTGCACGTGGCCGGGGCCCCGGTGGCCTCGCTGCACGGCGTCGGCAACGCGCTGCCCCGGGACCGGGGCCCGCACTGGATGACGTACTTCGAGGTCACCGACACGGACGCGGCCGCGCGGCTCGTCGTGGAGCTCGGCGGCCAGGTGCTGCGCCCGCCGCGCGAGGGCACGGCCGGCCGGCTCGCCCTGGTGGCGGACCCGGAGGGCGCGGTCTTCACCCTGGTCAGGTCCGCCGACCACTGATCCCCTCCGCTCAGCCCCGGCGGCTCCGGGCCAGGCCGCGGCGCAGCAGGGACGCGCCCGTGCGCCGCGGGGCGGGCCCGCCGCCCGGCAGGCCGAGCTCGGTCAGCCGCTCGGCGGTGAAGTGGAGCACCGTGCCGGGGTCGGCGAGGTGCTCCGCCAGGAAGGCGGCGGCCTCCTCCCGGAGTCCCGGGTGGACCTTGTGCCGCATGCAGTAGCCGACGGCCCGGACCAGCGGCGTGAGCGAGGCCGGGGCGACGCCGGGGACGGCGGGCTCCTCGCCGCCCTCCAGGTCCGCGACGAGGTGGTGGACGACGGTGAGCGGGATCCGGTTGCTGTTCTCGAAGGGGGTGAGCCGTTCGAGGACCTCGGCCGTGCCCACGCGCGCGATGGGGACGTCGTAGTAGACGGCGGCGGTGAGCATCGCCGTGGAGAAGCAGCCGACGACGAGCCCGGGCCGGCAGCGCTCGTAGAAGGTCTCGGCGAGCAGCGGCCCGTCCAGGACCGTGAGCCGCACGCCGCTGCGCGCGGCCTCCTCGTCCAGGGCCTGGGAGTAGCGGGCGGGCGCGGTCGGATGCGGCTTGAAGACGATCGAGCGGTGTCCGGCCGCGGCCGCCCCGCGGAGCATCCGCACGTGCAGCTCCTCTTCCTCCTCGGCGGTGAGGAGGGAGAGGGCGGCGAGGTACTGGCCGAGCAGCAGGGCCGTCGGCTCGGCGGCGGCCGCCCGGGCGATCTCCGGGTCGTCGGCAGCCTCCTCGGCGATCTCGGCGAGGACGGCGCGGAAGGCGTCGTCGGGGACGAGTTCGGGCTCGACCCCGTACTCGCTCAGGAGGAGGGGGCGCAGCCCCGGCACGAGGTCGAGGTGGAGGACCCGGCGGACGCGGCAGGCGATCGACTGCGCGAGCTCGGAGCGGGTCGGGCCGTAGCTCATCAGGCCGTCGGCGTACACGTGCAGGGTGCTCTCGGGGAAGGTCCCGGCGAGCGCCTTGGCCGGGTTGACCTGGATGGACTCGACGATCAGCTCGACCGGTCCGGTGCCGAGGTCCCAGGCGGTGCGCAGCACGCGCTGCCAGAGCGGGGCCTCCTCGGGGCGGGGCGCCCAGGTGGCGGGGTGGTACGGGTGGATCGTCTCGTTCCAGTCGAGGGTGCCGTCGAAGCGGGCGGCGATCCGCTCGTACCCGGTCATGGTCTCCAGGCGCAGCGCGGTCTCCGGGATCTCGGCGTGGTGCGAGAGCAGCAGGAGCCTGCGGGCGGAGTCGCGGGGGCCGAACTGTCCGGCGTCGAGCGCGGCGGCGAGGGTGGCCGCGCCGTACAGGGTGGACACCTGGAAGATCTGGACCGGCAGGTCGGGGGCGGGCGCCTTCTCGGGGGCGGGGGCCATGGGTCAGGCGGTCCTTCCGGTGTCGCGCAGGCTCCGGAGGAGGGTGCTGCGCGGGGTGTCCATGGTGGCGAGGGTCTCGTCGAGGACCGCCTGCGGCATGCGGTGCAGGGCGTCGCGGACGTCGGCGCGGAGCCGCGTGGCGACGGCGGGGTCGTACGTGGCCACCTTGCCCATGTGGAAGGCGATCATCGCGCAGTAGGTGCGGACCGCCTTCGGGAGGAAGCGGTCGGCCTCCGCGTCCCGGGAGACGTCTTCGAGCAGGAGGTCGTACGAGGGGATGAAGTCCAGCTGCCGGTTGTCGGTGATCTGGGTGAGCGAGGTGGTGACGCCCCGCCGGTAGAAGACGCCGTGCAGGGAAAGCGCCGCGAAGGTGCGCGCCTTGAGGTGGAGCCGCCAGATCCAGAGGCGGTCCTCGGCGGTTCTGAGAGACGTCTCGAAGCGGGATTCGCCGTTCTCGAAAAGACGTCCGCTGTAAATGCCGAAGGGGACGAAGGGATAGTCGACCATCGTGACCATGCTGGCCGGCGAGATTCCGTCCCTGGGGTCCATCACGGTGTCGCGGCGCTTGGCCGGGGCATAGCGGATCTGCCGCTTCCGGCCTTCCGAAAGGACGTGGTCGGTCCGGGCGAAATCGCAGTCCAGGCGGGAGATTCCGGCCACGGCGGCGCTCAGGTGGCCGGGCGCGTACCAGTCGTCGCCGTCGAGAAAGGTGAGGTAGTCGCCGGTCGCCGCGTCGATCCCGGTGTTGCGGGCCTGGGCGACGCCCTTGTTCGTCTCGTGCCGGATGACGGTGGCGTTCGGCAGGCGGTCCCGCCAGCGGTCGAGGATCTCCGGGGTGTCGTCCGTCGAGCAGTCGTCGATCAGGAGGAACTCGAATTCCGGATCCGCGTTGTTCACGAGACTGCGCAAGGTGTCGGGCGCGTAGGCCCCGACATTGTGGAACGGTACGACGACGGACAGTTTCGGCACTCGGGATCCCCACGCTGAATCGAACAATTTAACGCCGTTACGGCGGGCACAGTAACGACCGACTTTTCCGGGTGAACGATCCGTGCGTGCACTCCGGGTGAACTCTTGTCGTCCCCGGCGCGAACCCCGTCACCGGCGGGCCCGCCGGCGGTGCAGGAACGCCGTCGTCGCGAGCGCGAGGAGCGCCGCCGCGCCGACCGCGCCGCCGAGCCGGAGCCCCGGCGGCCGGAAGGAGCAGCTGACCGTGCTCGCCTTTCCGTCGAGGGGGACGGCGACGAGGCCCTCGTACGCGCGCGGGGTTCGGGCCTCCGCGTCGCCGGCGGCGCAGCGCCAGCCGGAGATGCGCGGCGCGGCGAGAACCGCGACGCCCTTGCTGCCCGGCGGCAGTTCGGCGGTGATGCTGTGTCCGCCGGCACGCACGCGCGTGGCGCCGGTGGCGGTGAGCTGCCGTACGGCGGAGTCGAGCCGGGCACGGACCAGGCAGCCGATCGGCTCCCGGGGCAGCCGCACCTTGCCCCCGGGCCCGAGGTCGATCCGTACCGCGCCGGAGTCCGGGACGGTGCCGAGGGCCTGCATGGGGGCGCGCACGGCGGGCGGCCTGCCGTCGAAGCCCACGGGCCGCTCCCCCGCGAGGGCCGCCGTGCCCTTGTACTCGGGCGCCCAGAACCAGACCTGGGAGCCCGCGGGGCAGCGGGCGGTGAGGGTGCGTCCGGTACGGCTCGGGGCGGGCAGCTCGTAGACGTCGGCGCCGAGGAGGCGCTCCTGCCGGGCGAAGGCCGAGTCCCCGGGGTGCGTGGCGGGCCGCCCCGACGGACGGACGGTGACCAGCGGCGGTACGGGGGTGGTGGTGGCAGTGACCGCGGCGCGGGGCGGGGCGTCCTGCCGTACCGGCTCCGTGGGCCGCGAGCGCAGTCGGGTGCCGATGGAGAAGAGGGCGTCCGCGACGGGGTTGTCGAGGCTGACCGGGTGCCGGCCCTTGGCGTAGTGGCCGAAGCCGAGCGAGGCCAGGGTGCGGGAGGTCACGTCCGCGGTGAGGCTGCTGTAGTAGTCGGCGCCCTGCCCGCCGACGAGCAGCACGTCGTTGCCTCCGGGGACCTCGCCGGGGTCCGTGCGGTGGCGGGGCCAGTCGTCGGCGCGGGCCACCTCGGCGGCGGCGGTGGCGTGCCAGGGGCCGATCCGGGGCGACCAGGCGACCTTGTCGCGCTGCTGCTCCTCGATCCGCTTCCCGTTGACGGCCGCCTCGCCCGCCTGCCCGGCGACGAGCAGGACGACGGCCAGGACGGGGAGTACGCGCGCGGCGGGCCGGCGGCCGCGGGCCTGGTCGGGGCGTACGCGCGCGTGGCTCCGGCGGTCGCCGACGAGGGCGAGGAGGGCGGCGGCGAGCGCCAGGAGCGCGGCCGCGCCGAAGGCGGGGAAGGTCCACCGGTCGATGTCGACACTCCCCCGGGCCGCCCACGCGAGGACTCCGAGGAGCACCACGCCCGCGAGGAGCGCGGCCGGCCGGGGCACGCCCCGGGCGGCGGAGAACCAGGCGGCGATCAGCAGCAGGCCGCACAGGACGAAGGTCTGACGGTACGGAATGCCGTTGGGCGAGGCGCCCGCGTGCCACAGGAGATGGGTGGGTTCCCACTGGAGGGAGAGCGTCACCAGGACGATCGCGGCCGTCCAGCCGGCCCGGACGCGCGGGGCGACGGCCCGGTTGAAGGGCAGGGTCAGGGCGAGCGCGAGGGCGGGGGTGCCGATGAAGAGGGCGGGGCTGGCGCCGCTCGCGGTGGCGGGCAGGAACCGGGCGAGGACGTCCGTCCAGGGCGCCGGCGCGAAGGTGGTCTCCGGGGTGGGGTCGGCGACCTTCGTGGCGAGGAAGACGACCACGACGAGCGGCGCGGCGAGCCCGATGCCGATGAGGACGCCCCGGGCGGCCCGGAGCGCCCCGGCGAGGCGCTGCCGTGCGGTGGCCGTCTCCTCGGCGGTGAGGAGGCGGACGACGAGGACGACGGCCGCGCCGAGGGTCGCCATGTACGCGGTGTAGAAGTTGGCGATCCAGGCGAGGGCGACGACGAGGGGGCCGAGGACGGGACGGCGGCCGGTGCGGGCCCACTCGCCGACCAGGCAGAGAAGCGGGAAGGCGACGAGCCCGTCGAGCCACATCGGGACGGTGGCGCCGTTGTTGAGCGTCCAGCCGGAGAGGGCGTACGCGGTGCCGAGGACGGCGGCGACCGGCCACGGGCCGGGGCGCAGCCGCAGGAGCAGCAGGGCCATCGCGGCCGCCGCCGCGCTGATCTTGGCGGCGGTGACGACGTACAGGGCGAGTTCGACGCGGTCCGCCGGGAAGAACACGACGAGCAGGTCGAAGGGGCTGCTGAGATAGGTGCCGATGTCGCCGAGGAAGTTGGAGCCGAAGCCGGAGTTCCAGTTGAGGAAGGCGTCGCCGTGCGTCTCGCCGCGCAGGAAGGCCCGCCAGTAGGTGTGGAACGGCAGGTACTGCTGGCCGAGGTCGACGATGTTCCTGGTCACCGGGCCGAAGGGGTACGTACGGGAGAGCCGGGTGGCGAGGCAGAGCAGCACGGCGGTGAGCAGGGCGGCGGCGGCCGGGGCCCGCAGACCCGCGAACCGCCGCCGCGCGTCGCCGCCGAGCTCGTCGCGTACGGTCCGGTGCTCGGAGTCCTCGGCGTACACGGCCTCGGCGGGGGGTGGCACACATCCTCCAGGGGGCGCACGGCACTTCAGACGCCCGGAGGGGTCGTCACGGGCCGACCGCCATTACCGCCGAGGCGGGCGACCCGCAACCGATCAGCAGGCGCTCTTCAGGCACACCCCCGGTGAACTCCGGGTGCCACGCGCCGCGGAGGCGTCAGCCGGCGGACGCGGGGGCGACGAGCTCGTCGACCGTGCGGGCCACCGTGCCGAACAGGTCCCGGACCGTCGTCAGGCCGGCGGCCTGGAGGGCTGCCGAGGACTGGACGGTGCCGTCCGGCGCCTCCAGGGGGCGGGTGGCGGTGGCCTCGGCGACCACGGTGGGGCGGTAGCCGAGGTTGAAGGCGCCCTGGGCGGTGAAGAGGACGCACATGTGCGTCATGAAGCCGGCGATGACGAGGTCGCCGCTGACGCCGAGGTTCTTGAGGGTCTCCTCCAGGTCGGTGGCGTGGAAGGCGTTGGGGAACTGCTTGACGACGACCTTCTCGCCCTCGATCGGGGCGACTTCGTCGCTGATAGAGCCGATCTCGGCCCGGATGTCGTACGGGGTGCCCTCCCCGCCGTCGTTGACGATGTGGACGACCGGAGCGCCGGCGGCGCGGGCGGCGGCGAGCAGCCTGGCCCCGGCGGCCAGGGCCTCCTCGGCTCCGTCGAGGCGCATGACGCCGGTGCGGTAGGTGTTCTGGAAGTCGACCAGGATGAGGGCGGACTCGCTCAGTCGCGGCAGCTCCTGGGGCAGGCCGATCACATCGCGGAGGGTGGTGGAGGCGGTCATGACGGTTCCTTTCGCGGAGGGTTGAGAAATGGGACGGGGTGTCAGGAGAGGCTCTGCGGGGCGTTGTCGAGGATCGCGGGCGTGCGGGCGGCGCCGGCGAAGAGGACGGCCGTGTCGATGGGGCCGATCTCCTTCCTGACCCGGTCACCGACCTCCTTGGCGACCTTGACCGAGGCGTTGTCCCCGGAGACGTAGGTGGTGGGGACGCCGTCGCCGCTGAGGACGAAGCCGGTGACCTCGCCGTCGGCGCCGCGGTCGACGCCGTCGGGGCCGTGGAGGGCGGGGACGGCGGTCACCTCGACCGTGCCCGCGGCGGTCTTCACCTGCCGGGACTCCCAGCTCCGCAGGCCGGTGACGTGGTCGCCGAGCCGCTTGCGGGCGCCGGGCGTGGAGAGGACGACGGGGGCGTCCTTGAGGAAGGCGCGGCCCGTGTCGTCGAGGTTGTCGTCGTGCTGGTCGTGCGAGAGCAGGACGGCGTCGATCCGGCCGATCCCGTCGATGCCGAGCGCCGGGGCCTGCGTCTTCTCCAGGCCGCTCTTGTACTTCTTCGGCCCGTCGAAGGTCGGGTCGAGCAGCAGGCGCACGCCGCCGATCTCCAGGATCGTGGTGGGCCCGCCGATGTGCGTGGCGGTGAACGTCCTGGTGGGGGCGGTGGTGTCCGCGTCCGTGCCGCCGCCGCAGCCGGCGAGGAGGGCCACGCCGGTGGTGGCCGCGACGGCGCCCGGGGTGACGCGTCGTCGGAGGAACGTCGAACGGTTCGTGGTCGAACGGTTCATGGGGAACACCAGCTCTCGCGTTGCGAACGACAGGAGGGCTCGGAGGCGCGCCACCCCCCGGGCATGTTCAACACGCTAACACAATTCGTAAGCGGCGATAACGTCGTCGAAGCCGGTCTCCCAGGTCAGCACTGTTAACGCTGTTATCGTGGGAGCCATGTCGACGGCACGAGAGCGCATCCTGGAAGCCACCGGGGAACTGCTCGCCACCAAGGACGCGCTGGCGATCTCGACGCGCGCCATCTGCGACCGGGCGAAGGTCGGCGCCCCGGAGATCTACCGTCAGTTCGGCGACAAGCAGGGGCTGCTCACAGCGGTGGCCGACATCGGCTTCGAGCGCTTCCTCGCCGAGAAGCGGCGGAACCCGCTCACCGAGGACCCGGTGGCGGACCTGCGCACGGCCTGGGACAGCCATGTCGCGTTCGCGCTGCGCAACCCGCACCTCTACCGGCTGATGTTCACGCCGACGGGAGACGCCAAGCCGCAGGCCATCAAGGAGGCGCAGGCGATCCTGCTGAAGGCCGTGGAGCGCTGCCGCGGCGCCGGGCGGCTGCGGATGGCCCCGGAGTTGGCCGGGCAGTCGATCCTCTCCGCCAACGTGGGCGTGTGCATGATGGCGCTGTCGTTCCCCGAACTGTTCGGGGACGCCGCCATCTCGTACGCGGTGCGCGACGCGGTCATCGGGAAGGTCACCGGCGACGAGCGCGAGGACAGCCGGATCGGCACCGCGACCGTCCTCGCCCAGGCCCTGCTGGGCACCCTGACAGGAGCGGCGCCGGTGAGCGCGGCGGCGCTGGACGGCCTGACGGACGCGCCGAGGCCACCGGCCTGAGACCTGCCGTCAGGCGTGGCCGACGGTCAGGCGTTCGCCCATGATCAGGCGTGGCGACCGTCAGGCGTTGCCCACGGTCGGGCGTTTTGCCGACGGTCAGGCGTTGCCCACGGTCGGGCGTGTGCCGACCGTCAGGCGTTGCCGACCGGAAGGACGTCCGGGGAGAGGGCGCCCGCGCGGGCCGTGGCCGAGGTCATGCGGCGGCGGTGATGACGGCGGCAGAGGACCTCGTAGCCGATCTCCTCGGCCGGACGGTTCACGTCCCCGACGACGACCTGCTCCCCCTCGACGACCATCTCGCCGCCCACCGTACGGGCGTTGTGCGTGGCGCGGGCGCCGCACCAGCACAGGGCCTCGACCTGGAGCTGCTCGATCCGGTCCGCGAGCTCGATCAGCCGCTGCGAGCCCGGGAAGAGCTTCGTACGGAAGTCGGTCGTGATGCCGAAGGCGAAGACGTCGAGGCCGAGGTCGTCGACGATGCGGGCGAGCTGGTCGATCTGCTCCGGGGCGAGGAACTGGGCCTCGTCCACGATCACGTAGTCGGCCTTGCCGCCCTGGGAGAGCTGGGTGACCAGGTACGCGTACAGGTCCAAGTCGCGCGGCGCCTCGACCGCCTCCGTCACCAGGCCGAGCCGGGAGGACAGCTTGCCCTCGCCCGCTCGGTCGTCACGGGTGAAGATCACGCCCTGCAGCCCCCGCGCGTCGCGGTTGTGGGCGATCTGGAGCGCCAGGGTGCTCTTCCCGCAATCCATGGTTCCGGAGAAGAAGACCAGCTCGGGCATGACGGGACGGGGACCTTTCAGGTCGTGGGGGGTACGGGGGCGGTATCGGGTTCAGGAACGGATTTCGAGCAGCGGGACGAGCTGCTCCGCCGGGGTCATGGACCCGTGCATGCCGACCATCGCGGACTCGTTGGGCTCGTTGACGGAGGCGGTGATCGCCACGTCGTCGTGGGCCGCCGCGACGACGTCGCCGATCCGGCCGTACACCCGCTCGTCGACCTGGTCGCCGAACCAGCCGAGGGCGATGGCCTCGTCGCGGCTCGCCACCCAGAACTGCTCGCCGACGACCTCGCGCCAGCAGGTGAGGACGTCCGCCTCGGCGCCGGGCACGGCGTAGACGTGGCGGGCCCGGCCCTCGCCGCCGAGGAGGGCGACGCCCGCGCGCAGTTCCCAGTCCTCGTCGAAGTCGATGCGGTGCTGCTCGTCGAAGGGGATGTCGACCATGCCGTGGTCGGCCGTGACGTACAGGGCCGAGCGCGGCGGCAGCTGCTCGGCGAGCCGCTGCACGAGCCGGTCGACGAACATCAGCTGGCCGCGCCAGGCGTCGGAGTCGATGCCGAAGCGGTGACCCGCGCCGTCGAGCTCGCTGTAGTACGTGTAGACCAGCGAGCGGTCGCCCGCGGCGAGCTGCTCGGCGGCGAGGTCCATGCGTTCCTCGCCGGAGAGCCGCCCGTGAAACGTTCCGCCACTGAGCGCGACCTTGGTGAGCGGCGTCTGCTCGAAGATCGGGGAGGACACCTGGGCGGTGTGGATCCCGGCCTCGTGCGCGAGCTGGAAGACGGTCGGGTACGGCTGCCAGACCTTCGGCGCGGTCCACGGCTTCCAGCGCAGCTGGTTCATCAGCTCGCCGGTCTCCGGGTTGCGCACGGTGTAGCCGGGCAGTCCGTGCGTCCCGGGGTGGCGGCCGGTGCCGACCGAGGCGAGCGAGGTCGCGGTGGTGGCGGGGAAGCCGGCGGTGACCGGGCGGCCCGTGCCGCCGCGCGAGGTGCCGAGGAGCGAGCTCAGGTACGGGGCCTCGTCCGGGTGGGCCTTGATCTGCTCCCAGCCGAGCCCGTCGATCAGGAAGACGCAGTTCCGGTCGGCCGGGGCGAGCTCCGCGATCCGCGCGTCGAAGCCGGGCACGCCCTGGCCCGCCACGAGCGTCGGCAGCAGGTCGCCGAGGGAGCCGGAGGCGTACTCGGGCACGGGCGCGGTCTCCGGGGCGAGCGGGACCGGGTCGTCGGGCCAGCCGTGGGTCACGGCGGTGGGCTGCACCATCAGCGGGTGGGCGCGGCGGTCGCCGCGATGGCTTCGGACAGGGCCTGGGCGAACGCGAGGGTCTGCCGGACGGTGTCCGGGCCGTCTCCGGCGTCGCTCACCCGCAGGCTGAGGTCGTCGGCGGTGGCGTTGCCCGTGTAGCCGTGGTCGGCGTCGCAGTTGGGGTCGCCGCAGGCGGCGGGCTCCAGGTCGATGCGGGAGACGGCGCCCCAGCCGATGGTGAGGACCACCTCGCGGGGCAGCGTGCCGGGCGTGTACGACTCGGGGTTGGCGACCACGCGGCTGACGACGACGGACGAGATCCGGTCGAGCTTCACGGACTCGGTGGAGGTCGTGGCGTACGGGGTCGGGGAGCTCGTGTCGGCGGCCTGCTCGTCGGTGTGGCTGACGATGAAGCGGTGCGGCGTCAGGACGAGGACGGTGACGTGGCGCCGGACCTCGTTCGCGTCGAAGGTGGTCTCCTGGTGGACCACGTACGACGAAACGGCCTCGCCGCCGACGGCGGCCTCCACCGCCTCGGCCACGAGGGCCGGGTAGTAGCCGCTGCGCTCGATCGCCGCGCGCAGCCCCTGGGTCGTCGTCCCGCTCTTTGCCATGGACTCCATCCTACGGGGCCGAGGGGCCCCCTCCGGCCCCGTCAGTAACGTGGCAGGCTCCGCGGCCCGAGGTCGGTGCGGGGCGGGGGCGGGGCCAGGCGGACGGTCGCGCCGAGGACGGAGAGGCCGCGGGGTGCCACGACCACCGGCTCCAGGGAGACCGCGACCACCTCGGGGTGGTCGTCGACGAGCCGCGAGACCCGCAGCAGCAGCTCCTCCAGGGCCGGGGTGTCGACCGGGGCCGAGCCGCGCCAGCCGAAGAGCAGCGGGGCGGTGCGGAGGGAGCGGACGAGTTCGGCGGCGTCCCGGTCGGTGGCCGGGACCAGCCGGTGGGCCGTGTCGCCGAGCAGTTCGGAGGCGGCGCCCGAGAGGCCGAAGGAGAGGACGGCGCCGACGGCCGGGTCGATCGCGGAGCGGACGACGGTGTCGACGCCCCGGGGCACCATCGCCTGGACGACCGGCTGGAGCTCCTCCGGCTTGCCGAGGACCTCGGTCAGCTCGGCGTACGCCGTGCGGAGCTGCTCCTCGCCGGCGAGGTCGAGCCGGACGCCGCCCAGGTCCGGGCGGTGGCGGAGGTGGGGCGCGGTCGTCTTGAGCGCGACGGGGTAGCCGAGCCGGCCGGCGGCCGCGACGGCGGCGTCGGGCGTGGGCGCGGGGAGGGTCGGCAGGACGGTGATGCCGTACCGGGCGAGCAGTGCCCCCGCCTCCTCGGTGTCGAGGGTCACACCACGGGCGTCCACGCCGTCGGCGCCGAGGACGCCCTCGATGAGCGCGGCGGCGCCGGGCTCGTCGATGTCCTCGTACTCGGGCACCCGCCCGGGCTCGGCGGCCTGCCGCCGCCACTGCCCGTACCGCACGGCCTCGGCGAGGGCGCGCACGGCCCGCTCGGCGGCGGGGTAGGCGGGGATGGTGGCCTGCTGGGCGGGGGTGGTGGGTTCCTGTACGGGAGCGGCGTCTTGTACGGGGGTGGCCCCCTGGACTTCCTGGACTTCCTGTACGGGCGTGCCGGCCGCGCGGGTCAGGGGCGAGGTGACGGCTCCGCGCCCCGGTGCCGTCGGCCGGGTGCTCGTCGCCACCGCGAGGGCCTCCGCGAGTCCGCCCATCTCCACGTGGACGACGACGACCGGCTTCGTCGGAGCGGGGGCGGAGGCGACGGCCTCGCGGAGGGCGGCCGCGAGCACCTCGCCGTCGCCGAACTCGGTGGCCCCGTCCTCCCCGACCCAGGGGATCGCGGTGACGACGACCGCGTCGGAGGTGTCGTCCGCGAGCGCCGCCGCGAGCGCGTCCCGGAAGTCCGCCGGGACGGCCGCCGTCGTCAGGTCGAGCGGCCGCAGCGGGCGCAGCCCCTCGGTCAGGCAGGCGTCGTACGTGAGGAGGCCGAGCGACTCGGAGTTGCCGAGGATCGCGACCCGGGGCCCGGCGGGCAGCGGCTGGGCGGCCAGGAGCAGTCCGGCGTCGACGAGTTCGGTGACGGTGTCGACGCGGATCACCCCGGCCTGGCGGAGCAGCGCGGAGACCGTGGCGTGCGGGATGCGGGTGACCGGCACCCGGTGGCCGGGCGGGGCGCTGCCGCTGTGCCGGGCGCCCTTGACGACCACGACCGGTTTGACGGCGGCGGTGCGGCGGGCGAGCCGGGTGAACTTCCTGGGGTTGCCGATCGACTCCAGGTAGAGGAGGACGACGTCGGTGCCGGGGTCGTCGTACCAGTGCTGGAGGAAGTCGTTGCCGGAGACGTCGGCGCGGTTGCCGGCCGAGATGAAGGAGGAGAGTCCGGCGCCCCGCCGGTGCAGTCCGGCGAGGAGGGCGATCCCGATGGCGCCGGACTGGGTGAAGAGCCCGATCCGCCCCGCGGCCGGCATCTGCGGCGCGAGGGAGGCGTTGAGCCGGACGTCGTCGGCGGTGTTGATGATCCCGAAGGCGTTGGGGCCGATGATCCGCATGCCGTACGAGCGGGCCTGCCGTACGAGCTCGCGCTGGCGCTCGCGGCCGGCGGCCCCGCTCTCGGCGTATCCGGCGGAGAGCACGACGAGGCCGCGCACCCCGTGCTCGCCGCAGTCCGCGACGGCCTCGGGCACCCGTTCGGCGGGGACGGCGACGACGGCCAGGTCCACGGGTTCGCCGATGGCGCCGACGGAGGGGTGGGCGGGGACGCCGTCGAGCTCCGTCTCCTCGGTGAGCGCGGCGTTCACCGCGTACACCCGTCCCGTGAATCCGGCGCCGAGGAGGTTGCGGAGGACGGTCCGGCCGACGCCGCCCGGTGCGCGTCCGGCGCCGACGACGGCGACGGACCCGGGGGTGAGGAGGCGCTGCACGGAGCGGGCCTCGGCGCGCTGTTCCCGGGCGCGCTGGACGGCGAGGGAGCGGTCGGTCGGTTCGAGGTCGAGGTGGAGCCGGACGGAGCCGTCCTCGAAGCTGCGCTTCTGGGTGTAGCCCGCGTCGGTGAAGACCTTGATCATCTTGGTGTTGGCGGGGAGCACCTCGGCGGCGAAGCGCCGGATGTCCCGCTCGCGCGCGACCGCCGCGATGTGTTCGAGGAGGGCGGAGGCGACGCCCCGGCCCTGGTGCGCGTCCTGGACGAGGAAGGCGACCTCGGCCTCGTCGGCGGGGGCCGAGGCAGGAAGTCCCTGGGCGTTGATGCGGTCGTAGCGGACGGTGGCGATGAACTCGCCGCCCACGGTCGCCGCGAGCCCGACCCGGTCCACGAAGTCGTGGTGGGTGAAGCGGTGGACGTCCTTGGCGGACAGGCGCGGGTAGGGCGCGAAGAAGCGGTAGTACTTCGACTCGTCCGAGACCTGCTCGTAGAAGCTGACGAGCCGGTCGGCGTCGTCGGCGGTGATGGGCCTGATGCGCGCGGTGCCGCCGTCGCGGAGCACCACGTCCGCCTCCCAGTGGTCGGGGTAGGCGTGCTCCGCTGGGGCCGGCCGCGCCGGTGGTGCCGGTGGTTCCGCCGCTTCCGACTGCTCCGACGCGCTCTGCATGGGGTCAGCCTACGACCGCGACACGACTGTGGCACCGATCGTGGGGCGGGCACGCGGGGTGCAAGGTGTTGCAAGCTGGGGAGGGCCGACGGTCGGTCCGGTGCGGGGCGAAGGTCGGCCCGCTTCCGGGCCGGAGGTCGGCGTGAGCACCGCGCAACCCGTGAGAGACTGGTCTAGACAACCCGCTTGAGACTTGAAGGGCAACACCATGGCTGAGCGCCGCGTCAACGTCGGCTGGGCCGAGGGCCTGCACGCCCGCCCCGCGTCCATCTTCGTCCGTGCCGCCACGGCTTCCGGCGTGCCGGTGACGATCGCCAAGTCCGACGGCACCCCCGTGAACGCCGCCTCCATGCTCGCGGTGCTCGGTCTGGGCGCGCAGGGCGGCGAGGAGATCGTTCTCGCTTCGGAGGCCGACGGCGCCGAGGCCGCGCTCGACCGCCTGGCGAAGCTGGTCGCCGAGGGCCTGGACGAGCTCCCCGAGACCGTCTGATCCCGTCCCGTTCCCCGAATGGCCGTGGGGGGCGGGGTTTAGGCGGGGCCCGCCCGTAGCCGTGACCCCCCCCCAATTAAGGGGCGCGCACAAAAAGCGGGCGCCAGGCAATTACAGTGTGTTATAAAAAAAAA
>NZ_JBSHDU010000087.1:15639-34361 GCF_053616475.1 Streptomyces sp. NPDC055815
TTTTTTTTTATACTCCCCCCCCCCTTTCCCTATTCCCCCGTCCCGTCCCCCCTTGGGGCGGGGCCCCCGTTTTGCCGGCCCCCCACGGCCATTCGCATTCCCCCACACCTATTTCCGGGCAGCACAAAAGACGCGGCCGAATGCCTATTCTTTGTATACGGTGTGCGCGTTAATTCCGGGCACTCGCCGTGTTGACGGCATGTTGCGAAACCCTCACACCGCCGCGCCCCGGGCTTTTGAGCCGGTGCAGCACCATCGAACGCTCCGCGTGCAGCGCGGTCAGCGACCTCGCCCGCTCGGCGTCACCGCGCGCCACGGCGTCCACGATCGCGCCGTGCTCGGCCCAGGCCTCCACCGGCTGGGCGGGCTGGTCCACCACGTACGTCCAGGCGATCTTGTGCCGCAGCTGGGTGAGCAGCGCCGTCAGGGCCGGGCTCCCCGAGGCCTGCGCGAGCGTCTCGTGGAACCAGCCGCCGAGCGAGCGCAGATCCTCGCCCTGCCCGCGCCTGGCCCGCTCCTGCCCCAGCCTGACCAGGCCGCGCAGCACCTTCAGGTGGGCCTCGGTGCGCCGCTGCGCCGCCCGTGCGGCCCCCAGCGGTTCGAGCAGCGCCCGCATGTCGAGCAGATCGGCCGCCTCCTGCTCGGTCGGCTCGGCGACATGGGCACCCGCGTGGCGGCGGGTGACGACGAAGCCCTCGGACTCCAGGGTGCGCAGCGCCTCGCGGACCGGGACGCGGGAGACCCCGTACCGGCGGGCGAGCTGCTCCTCGGTCAGCCGGCTGCCCCGCTCGAACACGCCGGAGACGATGTCGTCCCGGATCGCCGTGCATACCGAGTGCGCGGGAATGCGCATGTCCGACCTCCGCCTTGGTCCGCGCGAGTCAATTCCTTCGGCGCCTGTTCTGCGCCCGATCTGCGACTCTATTGCAGTGCGCCGGAATTTCCGATGCCCCAGCGGAATCCATGGATGTCTTTTGGTCAGCGAAAAGCCCCGGCTCCGTACGAGCCGGGGCTTTTGCGACGCGGTGCGCGGCGGGGTCGGTCAGACGTTGACGCCGCGGGCGCGGAGGTACGCGAGGGGGTTGATGTCCGAGCCGTAGTCGGGGCTGGTGCGCGCCTCGAAGTGGAGGTGCGGGCCGGTGGAGTTGCCGGTCGAGCCCGAGATGCCTATCTGCTGGCCCGGCTCGACGGTCTGGCCGACGTAGACCCCGATGGAGGCGAGGTGGCCGTACTGGGTGTACGTGCCGTCGTTCATCCGGATCACGATGTTGTTGCCGTACGCGCCGCCCCAGCCGGCCTCGACGACGGTGCCGGAGCCGACGGAGACGACCGAGGTGCCGTAGGCGGCGTGGAAGTCGATGCCGGAGTGGCTGCCGGAGGACCAGAGCGAGCCGCCGGTCTTGTAGCCGGTGGAGACGTACGAGCCGGCGACGGGGGCCTGGAAGGAGGCCAGGCGGCGGCGCTCGGCCTCGCGGGCGGCGCGCTCGCGCTCCAGGCGGATCTCCTTGGCGCGGGCCTCGGCCTTGCGCTTCGCCTCGGCCTTGGCCTTGGCCTTGGCGATGGCCTCGTCGGCCTCCTGCTCCTGGGCGGCGGCCTGCGCGTTGATCGGGTCGACGAGGGAGTCCTCGGTGATGACCTGGGTGAGGCCGGTGTCCTCGACGGAGTGCTTGTCCGTGTCGGCGGCGAGCGCCGGGGAGGCGAGGGTTCCGATGACGCCGGTGGTGGCGATGGTCGCGACGCCGGCGATGCCCGCGCTGCGGCGCGCCATCCGGCTCGGACCACGATGCTTCCCGGTGGCACGGGTGAACGCCATGGAGAGGCTGATCCTTTCCTTCCTTCTCGCCTACCGGGTTAGCTGACGGGTTCGGAGCAGGAAGGTCTCCTACGAGCCCCTCCGTCGAGACGAAGGCGCCCGATTCACCCCAGGGACTACGTGTGGGTCCCCGGCTCCCCAGGCTCGCGCCTGACGGGGACTCGGCGATGACTGTCCGATGCCGCGGGTGCGGCACGTGCAACTGACGAACAGTCGCACCGACGCTATGTCGATCGTCTTTCAATCACCAACCAGACACGCTTTTTGTAAGACATGCCACAGGGCAAACGATCACCCTTCCTTGCAATACGGACAAAGCGGAGGACCCCGACGAACTAGGCCGTCGGGGTCCTCCTGTTGCCGTCCGCCGGCCGGAATCAGCCGGTCACGACGGTCACTTCACCGATGCCGAGAGCGCGCACCGGCTCCGCGATCTCCGCCGCGTCGCCGACGAGCACCGTGACGAGGCGGTCCACCGGGAAGGCGCTGACCACCGCGGCCGTCGCCTCGACCGTGCCGGTCTCGGCCAGGCGCGCGTACAACTCGGCCTGGTAGTCGTCCGGGAGGTGCTGCTCCACCTGGTCGGCGAGCGTCCCGGCGACGGAGGCGGCCGTCTCGTACTTGAGGGGCGCCACGCCCACCAGGTTCTGCACGGCCGTCTCGCGCTCGGCGTCGGTGAGACCCTCGGCCGCGAGCGTGCGCAGCACCTTCCACAGGTCGTCCAGCGCCGGACCCGTGTTGGGGGTGTCGACGGACCCGCTGATGGCGAGCATCGAGGCGCCGTTCCCCTCGGCGTCCGAGCGGAGCACCTGGCCGAAGGCCCGCACGCCGTACGTGTAGCCCTTCTCCTCGCGCAGGACCCGGTCCAGACGCGAGGTCAGGGTGCCGCCGAGGCAGTACGTGCCGAGGACCTGGGCCGGCCAGACGCGGTCGTGCCGGTCCGCACCGATCCGGCCGATGAGCAGCTGCGTCTGCACGGCGCCGGGACGGTCCACGATGACGACCCGTCCGGTGTCGTCGGCGGTGATCGGCGGCATCGGGAGCGGCTCGGCCGGCTCACCGGTCCAGGCGCCCAGCGTCTCGGCGAGGACCTTGTCCAGGTCGACGCCGGTCAGGTCGCCGACGACCACCGCGGTGGCCGTGCCGGGCCGGACGTGCGCCTCGAAGAAGGCGCGGACGGCGGCGGCGTCGATCGCGGCGACCGTCTCCTCGGTGCCCTGGCGCGGCCGGGACATCCGGGACTCGGCCGGGAACAGCTCCTTGGAGAGCTGCTTCGCGGCGCGGCGGGCCGGGTTGGCCGTCTCGTGCGGGATCTCGTCGAGACGGTTGCGCACGAGCCGCTCGACCTCGGTGTCGAGGAACGCCGGGGCGATCAGGGCCTCGGAGAGCAGGCCGAGCGCCTTGGGCAGCCGGGAGACCGGGACCTCCAGGGAGACCCGTACGCCCGGGTGGTCGGCGTGCGCGTCGAGCGTGGCGCCGCAGCGCTCCAGCTCGGCCGCGAACTCCTCGGCGCTGTGCTCGCCGGTGCCCTCGGAGAGCGCGCGGGCCATGATGGTCGCGACACCGTCGAGCCCGGCGGGCTCGGCGTCCAGCGGGGCCGGCAGGAAGATCTCCACGGCCACGACCTGCTGGCCGGGGCGGTGGCTGGTGAGCACCGTCAGACCGTTGTCCAGCTTCCCCCGGTCCGGGGCCGGGAAGGCCCACGGCTTCGCGGTGCCCGGCTGGGGCTGCGGGTGGAAGTCCATGCTCGTCAAAGACGCGGCGGCGTCGGTCACTGGTCCGCTCCCTCTTCGTCATCGCCGTCGGCGTGGTCGCTCTGCTCGGTCGCCAGGGGCTCGTAGACGAGCACCGCGCGGTTGTCGGGGCGCAGCTTGGCCGCGGCGACCGCCTGCACCTCCTCGGCGGTGATGTCCAGGACACGGTCGACGGCGGTCAGGGCGAGCTGCGGGTCGCCGAACAGCACGGCGAACCGGCACAGTTCGTCGGCGCGGCCCGCGACGGTGCCGAGCCGGTCCAGCCACTCGCGCTCCAACTGGGCCTGCGCGCGCTCCATCTCCTCGGGCGTGGGGCCCTCGGCGGCGAACCGGGCGAGCTCCTCGTCGACGGCCGCCTCGATCTGCGGGACCTCGACGCCCCCGGAGGTCTTGACGTCCAGCCAGCCGAGCGAGGGCGCGCCGGCGAGCCGCAGCAGGCCGAAGCCCGCGGCGACGGCCGTACGGTCGCGGCGGACCAGACGGTTGTGCAGGCGGGAGGACTCCCCGCCGCCCAGGACCGTCAGGGCCAGGTCGGCGGCGTCGCACGCGCGCGTGCCGTCGTGCGGCAGCCGGTAGGCGGCCATCAGCGCGCGCGCCGGGACCTCCTCCTCGACGACCTCGCGCAGCTGCTCGCCGATGACCTCGGGCAGGTCGCCGGGGCGCGGTGCGGGCTTGCCGTCGTGGGCGGGGATGGAGCCGAAGTACTTCTCGACCCAGGCGAGGGTCTGCACCGGGTCGATGTCGCCGACGACGGACAGCACGGCGTTGTTCGGGGCGTAGTACGTGCGGAAGAAGTTCCGCGCGTCCTCCAGGGTCGCCGCGTCCAGGTCGGCCATCGAGCCGATCGGCGTGTGGTGGTAGGGGTGGCCCTCCGGGTAGGCGAGGGCGGTCAGCTTCTCGAAGGCGGTGCCGTACGGCACGTTGTCGTAGCGCTGGCGGCGCTCGTTCTTGACGACGTCCCGCTGGTTCTCCATGGACTCGTCGTCCAGCGCGGCGAGCAGCGAGCCCATGCGGTCGGCCTCCAGCCAGAGCGCGAGCTCCAGCTGGTGCGTCGGCATGGTCTCGAAGTAGTTGGTGCGCTCGAAGCTCGTCGTGCCGTTGAGCGAGCCGCCGGCACCCTGCACCAGCTCGAAGTGGCCGTTCCCGTGCACCTGCTTCGAGCCCTGGAACATCAGGTGCTCGAAGAGGTGGGCGAGGCCCGTGCGGCCCTTGACCTCGTGACGCGAGCCGACGTCGTACCAGAGGCAGACCGCGGCGACCGGGGTCAGGTGGTCCTCGGAGAGCACCACGCGCAGGCCGTTCGCCAACCGGTGCTCGGTCGCTGTCAGGCCGCCGGAGCCGGCCTCGGCCGTGGCCGTGTGACCCATGGGCATGTACGTCCCTTCGATCGCGATGTGAAAAAGTCCTGCCACTGTATGCAAGCGCGCCGACACCTGGCGAAGTTCCCGGGCCTTCGTGATGTCCCTCTTCCGGGTCGCGGTCGGCGTTGTCGGTGGCACGGTCCACAATGGTCCGCGTCAGATCAACCTTGTTGGTGAAGGAGCCGCAGCCGCGATGGCCCGCCGCAGCACGAAGACACCGCCGCCGGACGACGCGTTCGAGGAGCGAATCCTCGACATCGACGTTGTCGACGAGATGCAGGGCTCCTTCCTCGAGTACGCGTACTCGGTGATCTACTCGCGTGCCCTCCCCGACGCCCGCGACGGCATGAAGCCCGTGCAGCGCCGCATCGTCTACCAGATGGGCGAGATGGGGCTCCGCCCCGACCGCGGCTTCGTCAAGTGCGCCCGCGTCGTCGGCGAGGTGATGGGCAAGCTCCACCCGCACGGCGACGCGTCGATCTACGACGCGATGGTCCGCATGGCGCAGCCCTTCTCCATGCGCCTCCCGCTCGTCGACGGCCACGGCAACTTCGGCTCCCTGGGCAACGACGACCCGCCGGCCGCCATGCGGTACACCGAATCCCGGATGGCCCCGGCCGCGCTGCTCATGACCGAGTCCATCGACGAGGACACGGTCGACTTCGCGCCGAACTACGACGGCCAGGAGCGGGAGCCGGTGGCGCTCCCCGCCGCCTACCCGAACCTGCTGGTCAACGGCGCGTCCGGCATCGCCGTCGGCATGGCGACCAACATGCCCCCGCACAACCTCGGCGAGGTCGTCGCGGCCGCCCGCCACCTGATCCGCCACCCGAACGCCGACCTCGAGACGCTGATGCGCTTCGTGCCCGGCCCCGACCTGCCGACCGGCGGCCGGATCGTCGGCCTCTCCGGCATCAAGGACGCGTACGAGTCGGGCCGCGGCTCCTTCAAGATCCGCGCCACCGCGACCGTGGAGACCGTGACGGCCCGCCGCAAGGGCATCGTCGTCACCGAGCTGCCCTTCACCGTCGGCCCCGAGAAGGTCGTCTCCAAGATCAAGGACCTCGTCGGCTCCAAGAAGCTCCAGGGCATCGCGGACGTCAAGGACCTCACCGACCGCAGCCACGGCCTCCGCCTGGTCATCGAGATCAAGAACGGCTTCGTGCCCGAGGCCGTCCTTGAGCAGCTCTACAAGCTGACGCCGATGGAGGAGTCCTTCGGCATCAACAACGTGGCACTGGTCGACGGGCAGCCGCTCACCCTCGGTCTCAAGGAGCTCCTGGAGGTCTACCTCGACCACCGCTTCGAGGTGGTCCGGCGCCGCTCCGAGTTCCGCCGCACGAAGAAGAGCGACCGCCTCCACCTGGTCGAGGGCCTCCTGGTCGCCCTGCTCGACATCGACGAGGTCATCCGGCTCATCCGGGAGAGCGAGAACTCCGCGCAGGCCAAGGAGCGCCTGATGGAGCGCTTCTCGCTCAGCGAGATCCAGACCCAGTACATCCTGGACACCCCGCTGCGCCGCCTCACCAAGTTCGACCGGCTTGAACTGGAGAGCGAGCGCGACCGGCTCAACGGCGAGATCGACGAGCTGACCGGCATCCTCGAATCCGACGCGGAGCTGCGCAAGCTCGTCTCGGCGGAGCTGGCCGCGGTCGCCAAGAAGTTCGCCACGGACCGGCGGACGGTCCTCCTCGAGTCGGCCGGCGCGCCCGTCGCGGCCGTGTCCCTGGAGGTCGCGGACGACCCGTGCCGGGTGCTGCTCTCCTCGACGGGCCTGCTGGCCCGCACGGTGACCGAGCACCTCCCGTCGGCGGAGGACGGCAAGCGGGCCAAGCACGACGTCATCGTCTCGACGGTCGCCGCGACCCAGCGCGGTGACGTCGGCGCGGTGACCTCGACCGGCCGGCTGCTGCGGATCGCGGTGATCGACCTGCCGCAGCTGCCGGACACCGCGAGCGCCCCGAACCTCGCGGGCGGCGCGCCGCTGTCCGAGTTCCTCTCGCTGGAGGCGGACGAGACGGTGGTCTGCCTGACCACCCTCGAGGAGTCCTCGCCGGGCCTCGCCCTCGGCACGCTCCAGGGCGTGGTGAAGCGCGTGGTGCCGGACTACCCGGCGAACAAGGACGAGCTGGAGGTCATCACCCTCAAGGACGGTGACCGGATCGTCGGCGCGACGGAGCTGCGGACCGGCGAGGAGGACCTGGTCTTCATCACCTCCGACGCCCAGCTGCTGCGCTACCAGGCCTCGCAGGTGCGTCCCCAGGGCCGCCCGGCGGGCGGCATGGCGGGCATCAAGCTCACCGCGGGCGCCGAGGTGATCTCGTTCACGGCCGTGGACCCGGCGGCGGACGCCGTCGTCTTCACCGTCGCGGGCTCCACGGGCACCCTGGACGCCTCGGCGGGCACCTCGGCGAAGCTCACCCCCTTCGACCAGTACCCGCGCAAGGGCCGCGCGACCGGCGGTGTCCGCTGCCAGCGCTTCCTGAAGGGCGAGGACGTCCTGATCCTGGCCTGGGCGGGCGCCACCCCGGCCCGCGCCGCGCAGAAGACGGGTGCGCCGGTGGACCTCCCGGACCCGGACCCGCGCCGCGACGGCTCGGGCACCCCGCTGCCCAAGCCGGTCGAGGTGGTGGCCGGCCCGGCCGTCTAGGACGCCTCCGGGTCCTCTTCGGACCGCTGTACGTACCGCAGGACGCCCCACATGCTGTGCTCGTCGGGGGCGTCCTGCGGGCCGTTCAGCTCACAGGAGGCGAGCTCCTTGCGCAGGGCGGCCGCGTCGACGCCGGAGCCGATCAGGACGAGCTGGGTGAGGCGTGCCTCGCCGGCCGGCCAGGGCTCCGGGTAGAACCGCAGGAAACGGCCGACGGCGTGCACGGCGTAGCGGTTGGCCGGGTCGGCGGGGCCGAGGTCGACGAAGCCCTTGATCCGGTAGAGGCCCTCGGGCCGCGAGTCGAGGAAGGCCATCAGACGGCGCGGGTGCAGCGGCGTCGAGGCCGTCACCGACAGGCTCTCGTAGGCCGCGTGCGGATGCGCGTGACCGTCGTCCTCGGAGCCGTACAGGATGTCCTCGATCGACATCTGGCCCTCGATCTCCCCCTCCGGCACGACCCGGTCGAAGAGCAGCTCGGGATCGACGCGCCCGTGCGAGGCCTCGACCACGGCGGCGCGCCCGGCGAGCCCGGCCACCGTCTCCCGTACGCTCCGCAGCTCGTCCGCGGCCACCCGGTCGGCCTTGTTGACGACGACGAGGTCGGCGAGGCCGAGGTGCCGGTCGGTCCCGGGGTGCCGCTGCCGGGTGGCCGCGAACTCGGACGCGTCGACGACCTGCACCAGCCCTCCGTACACGACCCGCTCGTTCTCGCTGGCGAGCACCATGCGGACCAGCTCCTCCGGCTCCGCGAGCCCGCTCGCCTCGATCACGATCACATCGAGCCGGGACTCGGGCCGGGTCAGGACCTCCAGGTACTCGTCGAGCTCGCCCGCGTCGACGGCGCAGCACAGGCAGCCGTTGCCGAGGGAGACAGTGGAGCCGACCTGCCCGGCGACGGTCATCGCGTCGATGCCGATGTCCCCGAAGTCGTTGACCATGACTCCGATACGGGTCCCCCGGGCGCTGCGCAGCAGGTGGTTGAGGAGCGTGGTCTTCCCGGCCCCGAGAAACCCGGCGAGAACGACGACGGGGATCTGCTGCGTGGTCAAGGGACGTGCCTCCGGTTCCTCGGGTCCCACGGGTTCCTCGGCTCCCACGGGCGTGGGCCCCGGCGTGGGAAACCCCCAGAATAGGCGCCCGTTCCGTCACCATTTCCGGTCACGGCTCGCCGCCGTTTACCTTTTCGGGCATGAGCCCCGCACAGAGCAGCCCCCCGCGCCCCCGCGCGCGCCGTCGGCGGTTCGGGTGGCCGCAGCGGGTGTTCTCCCAGGTCCTGCTGATGCAGCTGGCCATCGCGACCGGTGTGACCGTCCTGGCCACCGGCCTCTTCCTCGCCCCGCTGAGCGCCCAGCTCGACGACCAGGCCATGCGGCGGGCCCTGGCCATCGCCGGGACCACCGCGTCGCCCCGGCTCGCCGCGGACCTCACCGGCAGCCGGCCCTCCGCGCGGGGCCCGGTGCAGACGGAGGCCGAGCGGATCAGGGCGTCCACGGGCGCCGAGTACGTCGTGGTCATGGACACGCGCGGGGTGCGCTGGTCGCACACCGACCCCGCCCAGATCGGCCGGGTCGTCTCCACCGACCCGAGCGAGGTCCTCGCCGGGCACGAGGTCATGGAGATCGACAGCGGCACCCTGGGCCGCTCGGCGCGCGGCAAGGCGCCGCTGCGGGACGCGGACGGCCGGATCGTCGGCGCGGTCTCCGTCGGCATCGAGTACGACAGCGTCCGCGACCGGCTCCTGGCCGCGATCCCCGGCCTCCTCGCCTACGCGGGCGGCGCGCTCGCGGCCGGGGCGCTCGCCGCGTACCTGATCTCCCGGCGGCTCCAGCGGCAGACCCACGACCTGGCCTTCTCCGACATCTCCGCGCTGCTCGCCGAGCGCGAGGCCATGCTGCACGGCATCCGGGAGGGCGTCGTGGCCCTCGACCGCAACGGCTCCGTGCGGCTCATGAACGACGAGGCCCAGCGGCTCCTCGGTCTCGGCCCCGAGGCGGCGGGCCGGCCGCTCGACGAGGTCCTCGGCGGGGGTCGTACGGCGGACGTCCTGGCGGGCCGCGTCACCGGCGAGGACCTGCTCACCGTCCAGGGGCACCGGGTGCTCATCGCCAACCGGATGCCCACGGACGACGGCGGCGCCGTGGCGACCCTCCGCGACCGCACCGAGCTGGAACGCCTCGGCCGCGAGCTCGACTCCACCCGCGGCCTGATCGACGCGCTCCGCGCCCAGGACCACGAGCACGCCAACCGGCTGCACACCCTCCTCGGGCTCCTGGAGCTGGAGATGCACGAGGAGGCGGTGGAGTTCGTCACGGAGGTCGTCGGCGTGCACCGGGCCACCGCCGAGCAGGTCACGGAGAAGGTCCACGACCCGCTCCTCGCCGCGCTCCTGGTCGGCAAGGCGACCGTGGCCGCCGAGCGCGGCGTCTCACTGCGGCTCGCACCCGACTCGCTGCTGCCGGACCGGCTCGTCGACCCCCGCGAACTGGTCACGGTCGTCGGCAATCTCGTCGACAACGCCCTGGACGCCGTCGCCGGCACCCCCGGCGCCCGCATCGAGGTCTCCTTCCGCGCCGAGGGCCGTACGGTAGTGCTGCGGGTCTCGGACAGCGGCCCGGGCGTCCCGGAGGAGCGCCGCGAGCTGATCTTCACCGAGGGCTGGACGACGAAGGAGCTCCCGTCCCACGGGAAGCGCGGACTCGGCCTCCCCCTGGTGCGCCGGCTCGCCGAGCGCCGGGGCGGGACGGCCGGGGTGAGCGACGGCCCGGAGAGCGGCGCCGTGTTCACGGTCGTCCTCCCGGACGCCCTGACCGAACCCGAGACCACCGAGCCGGAACGGGCCCCGGAGCGCTCCGAGGAGGCGTCGCGATGATCGACGTACTCGTGGTGGACGACGACGAGCGGGTGGCGCGGATCAACGCCGCCTACGTCGCCAAGGTGCCCGGCTTCCGGGTCGTCGCCACCGCCCACTCGACCGCCGAGGCGCTGGCCGCCCTGGACGCCCGGCCGGTGGACCTGATCCTCCTGGACCACTACCTGCCCGACGAGAACGGGCTCACGGCCGTACGCGAACTCCGCGCGCGCGGCCACCAGTGCGACGTGATCATGGTGACCGCGGCCCGTGACGTGGCCACCGTGCAGTCCGCGATGCGGCACGGCGCGCTCCAGTACCTGGTCAAGCCGTTCAACTTCGCCGGGCTCCGCGCCAAGCTGGAGGCGTACGCGACGCTCCGCCGCACCCTGGAGAGCGGCGGCGAGGCGGAGCAGGCCGAGGTGGACCGGATCTTCGGCGTCCTGTCGGCCGGCACCGTCGCCCCCGACCTGCCCAAGGGCCACTCCCCCACCACGGCCGAGCTGGTCCGGCAGGTACTGCTCGCGGCCGGCGGCCCGCTGTCCGCTCAGGAGATCGCCGAGCGGGCCGGCGTCAGCCGCCAGACCGCGCAGCGCTACCTCAAGCTCCTGGAACGCACCGGCCGGGTCCGCCTCTCCCTCCGGTACGGGGAGACGGGCCGCCCCGAGCACCGGTACGCCTGGGCGAGCTCCCGGGCCGGCGGCTGACGCCCCGCCCGGGGAGGCCGACGGTCGAACGGCACGGGCACCGGCGGTCGAACGGCACGGGCGCCGACGGTCGAACGGCACGGGCACCGACGGTCGAACGGCACGGGCACCGGCGCCGGTCAGGTCCCAGGCCGGCGGTCAGACGGCGCCCGCGCCCGTCAGGGCCCGGACCTCGGTCTCCGCGTGCCGGGCCTCGTCGGGCGGCTCGGACGAGGTGGCCGTACCGATCCATCCGGCCAGGAAGCCGAGCGGGATGGAGACCACCCCCGGGTTCTGCAGCGGGAAGAGATGGAAGTCGACGCCCGGGAAGAGGGATTCGGGGCTGCCGGAGACCACCGGGGAGACCAGGACGAGCAGCACGGCGGGGATCAGACCTCCGTACACCGACCAGACCGCGCCCCGGGTGGTGAACTTCCGCCAGAACAGCGAGTAGAGCAGCACCGGCAGGTTCGCGGAGGCCGCTACGGCGAAGGCCAGACCGACGAGGAAGGCGACGTTGAGGTCGCGGGCGAGCAGCCCGAGGCCGATGGCGGCCGCCCCGATCACCGCGGCGGCGACCCGGGCCACCGCGACCTCGCTGTACTGCTTCGCGTGCCGGTGGCGCAGCGAGGCGTACAGGTCGTGGGCGACGGAGGCCGAGGAGGCCAGCGTGATCCCCGCGACGACGGCGAGGATGGTCGCGAAGGCGACGGCGGCGACGATCGCGAAGAGCACCGTGCCGCCGGTGGAGCCCGCGCCGCCGCCGAGGTCGAGGGCGAGCAGCGGCACGGCGGTGTTGCCTGAGGCGTTGGACGCGCGGACCTCGTCGGGGCCGATCAGCGCGGCGGCGCCGAAGCCGAGCACGATCGTCATCAGGTAGAAGCTGCCGATGAGCCCGATGGACCAGACGACGGAGCGACGGGCGGCGCGGGCGGTCGGCACGGTGTAGAAGCGCGACAGGATGTGCGGCAGTCCCGCGGTGCCCAGGACGAGGGCGAGGCCGAGGCTGATGAAGTCGAGGCGGGCCGTCCAGTCCCCGCCGTACCGCAGCCCGGGGGCGAGGAAGCCCAGGCCGTGCCCGCTGCGTTCGGCCGCGGTGGACAGCAGGCTGTTCACATCGCCGTGGAAGCGGAGCAGCACGAGGACGGTGAGCGCGATCGTGCCCGCCATGAGCAGGACCGCCTTGACGATCTGGATCCAGGTGGTGGCCCGCATGCCGCCGAGCGACACGTAGATCACCATCAGCGCGCCCACGCCGATCACCGTCCAGGAGCGCGCCGCCTCGCTGGAACCGCCGAGCAGCAGCGCCACCAGACTCCCGGCCCCCACCATCTGGGCCACCAGGTACAGCACGGAGACGGCCACCGAGGACGTTCCGGCGGCGACCCGCACCGGGCGCTCGGCCATCCGCGCGGCGACGACGTCGGCCAGTGTGAACCGCCCGCAGTTGCGGACCAGTTCGGCGACCAGCAGGAGCACGACCAGCCAGGCGACGAGGAAGCCGACGGAGTACAGCATGCCGTCGTAGCCGTAGAGCGCGATCAGCCCGGAGATGCCGAGGAACGAGGCGGCGGACATGTAGTCCCCGGCGATCGCGAACCCGTTCTCCAGCGGCGAGAACAGCCGCCCGCCGGCGTAGAACTCCTCCGCCGATCCGTGCCGGCGCCGGCTCACCCAGGTGGTGATCGCCAGGGTCACGGCGACGAACACGCTGAACAGCACGAGCGCCAGCGTCTGGTGGTCCCCGGTCACGGCTGCACCACCCCTCGGGTCATCTCCTGGGTGTCCCAGCGCAGTTCCAGCGCGGCCCGGTCCCTGCGCAGCCGCGCGTGCCGCGCGTACGCCCAGGTCAGCAGGAAGGTGCTGAGGAACTGCCCGAGCCCCGCGACCATCGCCACGTTCACCACCCCGGCCACCGGCCGGGCCATGAGCCCGGGCGCGGCGGTCGCCGCCACCACATAGGCGAGGTACCAGAGGAGGAACGCCAGGGTGGCCGGGAAGACGAACCGGCGGTAGCGGCGGCGCACTTCCTGGAAGGCGGGGCTCCGCTGGACCTCCAGATAGATCTCCGCCGCGCTGTGGACCCGCTGTCGCGGCACCGCTCCGGGGCGGCCGTCACCCGGCGCCTCTGCCGCGCTCTCCTCGCCCCAGCCGGAGGCCGTCGCGTCGTACCAGGGGTCGTCGACCGCCATCGCCGCAGCGTCGCGCCCCTCCTGCTTGTCCACCTGCTCCACCGGCCAACTCTCCTTGTCAGCGAACCGTTTCGGCCGCGTGCCCAAGGATGGACAGAGCGGGAAGATCCCGGACTCTTCTCCCTCCTGACTTCACCCCATCAGGTGACTCTCCTCCCAGGTGCCCTGACCAGACCGTGCTGATATGCGTACCGCACGGCCTGCGCCCGGTCGCGCACCCCGGTCTTGGCGAAGAGGTTGTTGATGTGGGTCTTCACCGTGGCCGTGGAGATCCGCAGCCGCCCGGCGATCTCCGGGTTGGACAGCCCGTCCGCCACCAGCACGAGCACCTCCGTCTCCCGCTCCGTCAGCCCATCGACCCCGGGCCCGCCCGAACCACCCGAACTCCCTCGCGGCACCCCGGAATCACCACCCACAGCCCCGAGCCCAGCGCCTGGCCCGGTCCCGTACCGCTCGGACCACCCGTCCCGTCCCTGCCCGGCACCCCCGGAATCCCGCCCGGCCAGGCCGCCCGGCTCATCCCGGCCACCCTGCTCGCCCCGGCCACCCCGTTCGTCCCTGGCACCGGGCTCGGCCCGCCCGTCCTCAGCGGCCCCGTGCTGCCGCTGGTCCCGCTGGTCCCGCTGATCCCGCTGATCCCGCTCCTCCCTGTCGATCAGTCGCTCGAGGAGTCGCCGCTGCACGGAGGGGGAGAGTCCCGCCCGCCCGTCCACCACATCCCGCACGGCCCGCTCGATCTCCTCACCGCCGGCGTCCTTGGTGAGATATCCGCGCGCCCCGGCCCGCAGTGCCGGGAACAGCGAGTCGTCGTCGGCATAGGTGGTCAGCACGACCACCTCCGTCCCGGGGTGCAGGTCGCGGATCCGGCGGGTGGCCTCGACGCCGTCGCAGCGGGGCATCCGCAGATCCATCAGGACGACGTCGGGACCGAGCTCGGCGGTGAGCGCGACCGCCTCCTCCCCGTCCCGGGCCGACCCGACGACCTCGATCCCCGGAAGCAGGCCCAGCAGCATCACGATCCCTTCCCGCACCACGGACTGGTCGTCGGCGACGACGACGCGCGCGACGCGGTCGCGGCCCGCGGCGCTCATGCCGGCACCCGCAGCCGCACCGTGAACCCGGCTCCCTCGGGCCCCGCGTCCAGGCTGCCGCCGAGCAGTTCGGCCCGCTCTCTCATGCCGAGCAGTCCGTACCCGGAGCCGGAGGACCCGAGCTCCTCCCCCACCCGGAGGCCTTCGTCCGTCCGGGGTGGCCCGGAGTCGCATATCTCCAGGGAGATCTCGTCCGTCCCGTAGGCGAACCGGATCCTGGTGCGCGCCCCCGGCGCATGCTTGCGGACATTGGTGAGCGCCTCCTGCGCGACCCGCCGCACCGCCTGCGAGGCCTCGGCGGGCAGGTCCCGGCGCTCACCGGTGACGTCGACCTCGGCGCGGTCCTCGCGCGCCAGCTCCCGCAGGTAGTCCTCGACGGGCGCCATGTCCCCGCGCAGGGCCGAGAGCGCGTGCCGGGTCTCGGCGAGCCCCTCTCTGGCCATGGAACGGGCCGAGGTCACGAGCTTGAGGATCTCCGCCCGCTCCGCCCCGGCCTCGATCTGAAGCCGTGCCACCTCCAGGTGCACCATCTGGGCGGAGAGACTGTGGGCGAGGACGTCATGTATCTCCCGGGCGATCCTGGCCCGCTCGGCGAGCGCCGCCGACGCGGCCTCCGCCTCCCGGGCGAGCCGCTCCTGAGCGAGCAGCTGGAACCCGGCACCCCGCGCCTCGGCGTCCAGCCGGAGCGAGTAGCCGGCGAGCAGCACGGCCGCCGTGGTGACACCGGCCCCGAGAATCCCGGTGTCGTCGGCCTCCACGAAGCCGGCCACGAGCACCGCCACGGTGGCCAGCCCGGCGGGAAGCGGCAGCCGTTCCATCGCCATGACCGAGACGCCGATCCAGAGCACCGTCGCAGACGTCGGGGCACCTGCCGCATAGGCTCCCAGGCCGCAGAGAGTGATCACCGCGAGCAGTCCCAGTGAGGCCGCCAGGCGGTTCTCCAGGGTCGTGTGGTGGTACCGGAGCGCCGCCACCAGACAGAGCCCGAAGCCCAGCGGAGGCAAGGGCGCGTACCAGCCGTCGAACGCTCCCGAGGTGTAACAGCCGGTCACCACCAGGACGCTGAGGCTCGCGATCATGGTGTGGTCGAGAACGACTCGCCCCCGGGGCACACCGACGCGGGTGAGCGCCTCCCGCGAGGGCCAGGAACGCCAGGAGGGCCCGTGCGCCGCCGTGCTCCCCGCCCCTGCCCGTTCCGTCGCCCGCGGCCCCGGCGCTGTCCCTGCCCCCGGTCCGGTCCTCGACCTCGTCCTCGTATCCGCGAATCCCGGATCACGCTTCTCGCCCATGTCCGTCCCCCTCCGACACCTCAATGCTACGGAGAGTGGGCGATCGTGTGATCGGCCCGTGGGTGGAGCGCTGGGCTCCACCCACGGGTGGAGTTGCTCAGGCGTCGATGCGCGAGCGGTCCAGGGTCGCCGCCGAGCCGGTGATGAACTCCTTGCGGGGCGCCACGTCGTTGCCCATGAGGAGGTCGAAGACCTGCTCCGCCGCGTCCAGGTCGCCGATGTTGATCCGGCGCAGAGTGCGGTGGCGCGGGTCCATCGTGGTCTCCGCGAGCTGGTCGGCGTCCATCTCGCCGAGACCCTTGTAGCGCTGGATGGAGTCCTTGTAGCGGACCCCCTTGCGCTGGAACTCCAGGAGGGTCTGCCGCAGCTCGTTGTCCGAGTACGTGTAGACGTACTTGTCCTGGCCCTTCTTGGGCTGGACGAGCTCGATCCGGTGCAGCGGCGGCACCGCGGCGAAGACCCGGCCGGCCTCGACCATGGGCCGCATGTACCGCTGGAAGAGCGTCAGCAGCAGGCAGCGGATGTGGGCGCCGTCGACATCGGCGTCGACGAGCAGGACGATCTTCCCGTAGCGGGCGGCGTCGATGTCGAAGGTGCGGCCCGAGCCCGCTCCTATGACCTGGATGATCGCTCCGCACTCGGCGTTCTTGAGCATGTCCGAGACGGACGACTTCTGGACGTTGAGGATCTTGCCGCGGATCGGCAGCAGGGCCTGGAACTCGCTGTTCCGGGCGAGCTTGGCCGTACCGAGGGCCGAGTCTCCCTCGACGATGAAGAGCTCGCTGCGCTCCACGTCGTCGCTGCGGCAGTCCGCGAGCTTCGCCGGCAGCGAGGAGGACTCGAGCGCGGTCTTCCGGCGCTGCGCCTCCTTGTGCTGGCGGGCCGCGATCCGGGTCCGCGCGGCGGCGACGGCCTTCTCCAGGACGGCGCGGGCCTGCGCCTTGGCGTCCCGCTTGGTGGAGGTGAGGAAGGCCTTGAGCTCCTTGGCCACCACGTTCGCCACGATCCGGCGTGCGGCGGAGGTGCCGAGGATCTCCTTGGTCTGCCCCTCGAACTGCGGCTCGGCGAGGCGGACCGTCACGACGGCGGTGAGCCCCTCCAGGGCGTCGTCCTTGACGATGTCGTCCTCGGCGACGCGCAGCATCTTGGCCGAGCGCAGCACCTCGTTCACCGTCTTGGTGATGGCCTGCTCGAAGCCGGAGACGTGGGTGCCGCCCTTGGGGGTGGCGATGATGTTGACGAAGGACTTGACCGTGGTGTCGTAGCCGGTGCCCCAGCGCAGGGCGACGTCGACGGCGAGCTCACGGGTGACCTCGGTCGGGGTCATGTGGCCGCGGTCGTCGAGGACCGGGACGGTCTCCTTGAAGGTGCCCTGGCCGGTGAGGCGCTGGATGTCGCAGACGGCCTTGTCCTGCGCGAGGTACTCGCAGAACTCGCTGATGCCTCCGTCGAAGCGGAAGGTCTCCTCGCTCTTGCCGACGCCGGCCAGGTCCCGCTCGTCGCGGACGACGATGGTGAGGCCGGGGACGAGGAAGGCGGTCTGCCGGGCGCGCTGGTGGAGCGTCTCCAGGGAGAGCTTGGCGTCCTTGAGGAAGATCTGCCGGTCCGCCCAGTAGCGGATGCGCGTGCCGGTGCGGGTCTTGGGGACGCGCTTGCCCTTGATGAGGCCGTTGGCCGGGTCGAAGGGGCTGTCGGGGCCCTGCTCGGTGAAGATGCCGGGGACACCGCGGCGGAAGGAGATCGAGTGGGTCGCGCTGTTCCGGTCGACCTCCACGTCGAGGCGGGCCGACAGGGCGTTGACCACGGAGGCGCCGACGCCGTGCAGACCACCGGAGGCCGCGTAGGAACCGCCGCCGAACTTTCCGCCGGCGTGCAGCTTGGTCATGACGACCTCGACGCCGGAGAGTCCGGTCTTCGGCTCGACGTCGACCGGGATGCCTCGGCCGTTGTCCTGGACCTCGACGGATCCGTCGTCGTGGAGGATGACCTCGATGTGGTCGCAGAAGCCACCCAGGGCCTCGTCGACCGAGTTGTCGATGATCTCCCAGATGCAGTGCATCAGGCCGCGGCTGTCGGTGGACCCGATGTACATGCCGGGGCGCTTGCGGACCGCTTCGAGCCCTTCGAGTACGAGCAGGTGCCGCGCGGTGTAGTTGGAACCGTCACGGTCTGCGGTCAGCAGCGCACTGGACGGCACGGACGTCTCGGCGGTCACGCGGTTCGCTCCTCGCTGAATTTGAAATCTGGCCCCGTGGGGTAGGGCCCGGCCTCGGTCACCGCTCAGAGGGTACCGATGCCTGGTAGAGCCGTTGTAACGCCACCCTCCCCCAATCCTCATGCTAGTCCAGCGTCGCATGGATGTTCGATCCCTCGATGGGGTGACGCGAACATCACGTTCCCTTCCAGGCATGAACCATTTAGGCTCCGGGCACGTCCTCATGAACAACCGGCAACCAAGCCGGGAGGGCTAACCGACACAAGCAACGCGAAATCCGTAGAGCGACGCAATACGGCTCATTCGCCGCCAACCGGCAGCAGACAGCCACCTTGGGAAGAAGTTTCAAGGAAAAGCCACGAGCGGGAACGTTTTCGGCCTGGTTGGATGTTGACCCTGGTACGACAGCTCGTCGAGCTAGAGAAGAGGCGACGTGACTACTGTTCTGACCCCCGCGAGCCCCCTGACGGCCGCTGACCGCTGCGACCGCTGCGGCGCCCAGGCATACCTGCGTGTCGTCCTGACCAGCGGAGGTGACTTGCTCTTCTGCGCCCACCACGGACGTAAGTTCGAGCCGGAACTCAAGAAGATCGCCGTTGAGATACAGGATGAGACGGACCGGCTCACCGATGTGCCGGCCCGCACGCAGGGCGAGGACCACGCCTGACGCGCCATCCACGACGAGCCCAGGGCCGGTCGCGCTGATCGGACGGCGGGCGGTCACCCCTGATTCCAGGGGGTGGCCGCCCGTTCTCGTATCCCTCGGCTCAGAAGCGTGCCGGCAGCACCTCCGAGACGCGTGTGTAGACGCCCGGGTTCTCGG
>NZ_JBSHDU010000088.1:0-34290 GCF_053616475.1 Streptomyces sp. NPDC055815
CGGCGCCCCGCCGCCGTGTGGGCAATCGTCCCGCAGGGCGGGACGGGTGGGCACACGGGACGGCGCCCTCTCGCGGCGCCTCCGCGTTCCGCGCCCTGACCCGCACCACCTTGCGCGGCGCACATCCGGTGCGGGTTCAGGCGCGGAACGCCTAGGCCCGGCTGGGGCGCCGTTCCGTTGTGCCCACCCGTTCCGCCCCAGCGGAACGATTGCCCACAACGGCGGGGCGTCGGCCCACAAGGGGCGGGGCGCAGGCCCAGGTGGGCGCGGCGCGCGCGGGCTCGCGGAGAATGGGGGCGTGCGTTACTTCGTGCTCGGTTCGACCCGCGTTCGTGAGCCCGGCGGCACCGACCTCCCCGTAGGCGGCCCCCGGCTCCGCGCGCTGCTCACCGTCCTCGCCCTGCGGGCCGGCCGGACCGTCCCCGTGGCCGACCTCGTCGACGAGGTGTGGCACGGCGACGAGCCGCCCGCCGACGCGCCCGCCGCGCTCCAGGCCCTCGTCGGCCGGCTCCGCAGGGCCCTCGGGCGGGACCGGGTGGTGTCCGTGGAGGGCGGCTACCGGCTCGACGCCCGGCCCGAGGACGTCGACGCCCGCCGTTTCGAGCGCCTCGCCGCGGAAGGCATGGCCGCGTCCGACCCCGCCCGCGCCGCCGCCCTCCTGGACGAGGCCCTCGGGCTGTGGCGGGGCCCCGCGCTGGCCGATCTGCCGGACCGGGACGCGGAGGCCGCCCGCTGGGAGGCCCGCCGGCTCGACGCCCGCCGGGCCCGGCTCACCGCGGCCCTCGCCCTCGGCGACGCGCCCGACGTGCTCCCGGAGCTCACCGCGCTCTGCGAGGCCCACCCGCTGGACGAGCCGCTCCAGGCCCTCCGGATCCGCGCCCTGCGGGACACCGGCCGGGCGGCCGAGGCGCTCGCCGCGTACGAGTCGGTCCGCCGCGCCCTCGCCACCCGCCTCGGGACGGATCCGTCACCCGGCCTGCGCGCCCTCCACGCCGAGCTCCTCGTCCCCGAACCGGCCCCCGCGGCCCCCGCACGCGGCAACCTGCGCGCCCGGCTCACCAGTTTCGTCGGCCGCGAGGAGGAGATCGCCCTCGTCCGGGACGACCTGCGCCGCGCGCGCCTGGTGACGCTGCTCGGGCCCGGCGGGGCGGGGAAGACCCGGCTGTCGCAGGAGGCGGCCGAGCGCGGCGGCGGTGACTGGCCGGACGGCGTGTGGGTGGCGGAGCTCGCGCCCGTACGGGACCCGGAGGCCGTCCCCGAGGCGGTCCTCGCGGCCGTCGGCGCCCGCGAGACCGTGCTGCGCGGCGCCGGAGCCGAGGAGCTGCGCGGCGGCGGCGACCCGCTCGCCCGGCTCGTCGAGCACTGCGCGGGGCGGCGGATGCTGCTCCTCCTCGACAACTGCGAGCACCTCGTCGCCGCGGCCGCCGAACTCGCCGAGACCCTCCTCGCCCGCTGCCCGGAGCTCCGGGTGCTCGCCACGAGCCGGGAGCCGCTGGGCGTCCCGGGCGAGGCGATCCGGCCGCTGGGCCCGCTGCCGGAGGGCATGGCGCTGCGGCTGCTCGGCGAGCGGGGCGCGGCGGTCCGCCCGGGTTTCCGCGTCGAGGACGACCCGGTCGCCGCGGGCGAGGTGGTGCGGCGCCTCGACGGCCTGCCGCTGGCGATCGAACTGGCGGCGGCCCGGCTGCGGATGCTGACCCTGCGCCAGATCGCGGACCGGCTCGACGACCGCTTCCGCCTCCTGACCTCGGGCGCCCGGACCGTACTGCCCCGGCAGCAGACCCTGCGGGCGGTCGTCGACTGGTCCTGGGACCTCCTGGACGAGGCCGAGCGGGCCGTCCTGCGCCGGCTCGCCGTCTTCACGGGCGGCTGCGACCTGGAGGCGGCCGAGGCGGTGTGCGAGGGCGAGGCGACGGCCGTGCTCGACGTGCTCGGGGCGCTCGTCGACAAGTCCCTCGTCGTCGCCGCGCCCGGCGGGACCGGCATGCGCTACCGGCTCCTGGAGACCGTCGCCGAGTACGCCGGCGAGCGGCTCGACGAGGCGGGGGAGCGGACCGACGCCGAGCGCCGGCACCTCACGTACTACCGCGAACTCGCCCGCCGTACCGACCCGGAGCTGCGCGGCTCGGGCCAGGCCGCGGCCGTCGCCCGCCTCGGCACCGAGTACGGGAACATCCGCACCGCCCTGCGCCGGGCCGTCGACGCACGCGAGGAGGACGAGGCGCTGGTCATCGTCCACTCGCTGCTCTGGTACTGGCAGATGCGCGACCTGCGCGGCGACGCCCTCCACTGGGCCGAGGCCGTCGTCGCGCTCGGCCCCGACCCGTTCGGGACGCCCGCCGCCCCCGTCGTACCGCTGCACGAGCCGTGCACCGCCGCGCCACCGCCGCTCTCCGAGGAGCAGCGCTGGGAGGCCCGGCGCGGGGTGCGGCTGATCGAGCTGCTCAACATGGACCACGAGACGGGCCGCTGGACCACGCCCGCGGGGGTGGAGCGGCTGCGGCGGATCAACGAGGTCTACCCGCCGGGGCTCCCGCAGACCTGCCGGCTGCCCGGCTCCTTCGCGGTGTTCGCCGTCCTCCTCATCGGCGAGCCGGGCCGGATGGGCGAGGCCCTGGAGGCGCACGTGGGCGCCTGCCGCCGCTACGGCTACGACTGGGAGCTCGCCAACGCCCTGCAGCTGCGCGCCAACATGCTCGCCAACCGGGCCGACCTGGCCGAGCGGGCGAGCGCCGACGCCGAGGAGAGCCTGGGCATCTTCGTCCGCCTCGGGGACGCCTGGGGCGCGGCGGAGGCGCTGGCCTCGCGGGCCGAGGCCAGGGAGCGGCGTCTCGAGTTCGAGGGCGCCGCCCAGGACTACGCCGACGCGATCGCGTACGCGGAGCGGATCGGCGCCCAGTCCCAGATGGCGCTGCTGCGGGCCCGGTACGCCGACATGCTGATCGAGACCGGCCGCCGTGAGGAGGCGGAGCGGATCCTGCGGGAGGTGGTGGAGGGCGAGCACGGCTGGGGCCACGAGCCGATGCTGGCGGCCCGGATCTTCCTGGCGCTGCTGCTCGGCCGGACCGGTCGGACGGCCGAGGCCCGGGTGCATCTGGAGCGGCTGCTGAAGGAGTTCAGCTCGGAGACCTTCTCCATCTTCGAGGGCTTCACGCTGGGCAGCCTGGCCTGGGTGTTCAACCTCGAAGAGGGCTACGGCCCGGCGTTCGGGCTGGCCCGGCAGGCGTACGAGCGCTCCCTCGGCTCCCTGTCGCTGATGGTCGCCCCGCAGATGCCGGCGGTCCATCTGATCAGCGCGGCCTGGGCGCTCGCCGGGCTCGGCGGTCCTCCGGCCCGTACGGCCGCCGTGCTCCTCGGCGCGTACGAGGGTCTGCTGCCGCCCGGTCATCTGCCGCCGCCGTTGGAGCGGGAGAACCGGGCGCGGGCGACGGAACTGGCCCGGTCCGCGCTCGCGGACGGGGAGTTCGAGGCGGGGTACGCGGAAGGCGGCGGCCTCTCCTTGGAGGAGGCCGCCGCCCTGCTCGGTCGCGCCGCCGACGCGATCAGTGAGCGCGCCGAGTCATGATCCCCCGGTCGGGACTCAGGTCTTCTTGCGGAACTTGGCGACCGCGAGCGGTGCCGTCACGACGGTGATCAGCGCCGCCCAGCCGAGGGTCATCCACACCGAGTGGGCGACCGGACCGCCGTTGATGAGGTTGCGGGCGGCGTCGGCGAGGTTGGACAGGGGGTTGTAGTCGGTGAAGGTCTCCAGCCAGCCGGGCATCGAGGTCGGCGGGGCGAAGATCGAGGAACCGAACTGGAGGGGCATCAGGACGAGCATGGCCATGCCCTGGACGGCCTGGGCCGTCTTGAGGCTGAGGCCGAGCAGGATGAAGATCCACATGAGGGAGGCTCCGAAGACCATCGACAGGCCGATGGCGGCGAGGAGGTGGAGGACCGAGGTGTGGATCTCCAGGCCGAGCAGGAAGCCCATGCCGAGCAGGATCGCGGTGGCGATCAGCATGCGGCCGACCTCGACGACGATCTTCGCGATGAGGACGGAGGACCGGGCGATCGGCATCGTCCGGAACCGGTCCATGACCCCCTTCTTGAAGTCGTCGTTGATGCCGACGCCGACGGCCATCGCGATGTTCATGCCCATCATCGCCATCAGGCCGGGCGTCACGTAGTTCACGTACGCGTCGTTGTTGCCCTTGCCGGCGATCGCGCCGCCGAAGACGTACACGAACAGCAGGATGAAGATGATCGGCATCATCACGGCGTCGAACATCGACTCCGGGTCCTGCTTGATCTGGAGGGCGTTGCGCCGGGCCAGGGCGCCGATGTGGCGGAGATTGGCCCGCAGGCCGATCCGGCCCTCGGCGACGGGCGCGGTGCGCGCGGCGGCCGGACCCGGACCGCGGGTCTCGGCGGGGGACTTGGTGACAGTGGTCGTGCTCACGCGGCGACCTCCTCGGTGATCGCGTCGGAAAGTCCGGCGTCGGCGGTCTTCTGGCCGGTGATCGCGAGGAACACCTCGTCCAGGCTGGGCAGATGGGTGCCGATGTGGGCGATGCCGAAGCCGCGCGCGCCGAGCAGGCCCACGACGGCCGTCAGCTGCTCGTCGGCGAGGATCGGCACGTACAGCACGCCCTCGTCGGGGACGACGGTCGAGCCGGCGACGCCGTCCAGACCGGTCTCGCGGAGCGCGGCGGCCATGGCGGGCAGCTGGCCCGGGTCCACGGGGCGGACCTTCAGGGTCCGGCCGCCGACCTTCGCCTTGAGCTCGTCGACTCCGCCCTTGGCGATGACCCTGCCCTTGTCGATGACGGTCAGCTCGTTCGCGAGCTGCTCCGCCTCCTCCATGTACTGGGTGGTGAGCAGGACGGTCGCGCCTTCGGAGACCATGCGCTGCACCTCGTCCCACACCTCGTTGCGGGTGCGGGGGTCGAGGCCGGTGGTCGGCTCGTCCAGGTAGAGGACGGCGGGCTGCCCGATCATCGAGGCGGCGAGGTCGAGTCGGCGCCGCATGCCGCCGGAGTAGTTCATGGCCGGGCGCTTGGCGGCGTCGGTGAGGGAGAAGCGCTCCAGCATCTCGTCGGCGCGGCGGCGGGCGTCGGCGCGGGAGAGGTCGAGCAGCCGCCCGATCATGTAGAGGTTCTCCCAGCCGGACAGCTTCTCGTCGACCGAGGCGTACTGACCGGTGAGGCCGATGGTGCGGCGCAGCTGGCGGGGGTGCTTCACCACGTCGTACCCGGCGACGGTGGCGGTCCCGGCGTCCGGGACGAGGAGGGTGGACAGGCAGCGGACGAGGGTGGTCTTCCCGGCGCCGTTGGGCCCGAGGACCCCGAGGACGGTGCCTTCGCGGACGTCGAGGTCGACCCCGTCGAGGGCCTTCGTCGCGCCGAAGTGCTTCACGAGGCCCCGGACCTCGACGGCGTTGGTGTGTGATCGCGTCATGTCCACCATGGAACAGGGGCCCACCGACAATCCCCCTACAGACGACCGACAGCCCCGCCGACATCGGTCGGCGGGGCTGTCGGTGGCCTGTAGGCCGCTTCCACGCGGGTCCGCGGGGGATCAGTGGAAGGTGTGCTCCTCGGCGGGGAACGATCCGCCGCTGACGTCCTCGGCGAAGGCGCGGGCGGCGTCGCCGAGCGTCTCGCGGAGGTTGGCGTACTGCTTGGTGAAGCGCGGCACCTTGCCGCCGGTCAGGCCGGCCATGTCGGTCCAGACGAGGACCTGTGCGTCGGTGGCGGCGCCGGCCCCGATGCCGATGGTCGGGATGTGCAGGGAGCGGGTGACCTCGGCGGCCAGCTCGGCCGGGACGAGCTCCAGGACGACGGCGAAGGCGCCCGCGTCCTGCGCCGCCTTGGCGTCGCTGAGGAGCCGGTGGGCGGCCTCGTCGGAGCGGCCCTGCACGCGGTAGCCCATGGTGTTGACGGACTGCGGGGTGAGTCCCAGGTGGGACATGACGGGGATGCCGGCCTGGACGAGGAGCTCGGTCTGCGGCAGCGAGCGCTCGCCGCCCTCCAGCTTGATCGCTCCGACGCCGGCGTCCTTGACCAGCCGGGTGGCGTTGCGCAGGGCCTGGACGGGCCCTTCCTGGTACGAGCCGAACGGCAGGTCGCCGACGACGAGGGCGCGCTTGGTGCCCCGGACGACGGCGGCGGAGAGCAGGGTCATCTCGTCCATCGTGACGGGCACGGTGGTGTCGTAGCCGAGGTGACAGTTGCCCATCGAGTCGCCGACGAGGATCACTGGGATGCCGGCCTCGTCGAAGACGGAGGCGGTCATCGCGTCGTAGGCGGTGAGCATGGGCCACTTCTCGCCGCGGACCTTGGCGGCGGCGATGTCGTGGACGGTGATGCGGCGGGTGCCCTTCCCTCCGTACAGCGCCTTGCTGCTGTCGGCGGGCGGTTTCTGGGCAGCCTGAAGCGTCATGGTGAACGGCTCCTCTGTGTCATCTCGAGGCGCCCTGTGGCGTCCCCGGACCACATCCATGGTGGCACTTCGCCGGGCGGGCGGGGAAGTGGGCCGGAGTGGCGCTGTTCACACCGCCGTTCACACGCCCGCAACGTAAAGACTTTCCCCGTATTTTCGATACGAGACGGTCTCGTATCGAAATTGCCCTAGGGTGGTGCTCATGTCATCCACCGCACCCGTCGTACCCGCCGGGCCCCGCGTCCCCGAGGCCGTCCACCGGCGCCGCTGGGCCGTCCTCGGCGTCCTCATGCTCAGCCTGCTGATCGTCGTCCTGGACAACTCGATCCTCAACGTCGCCGTCAAGACGATCGCGGCCCCCGCGCCCACCGGCATCGGCGCCACCCAGAGCGAGCTGGAGTGGTCCATCAACTCCTACACGCTCGTCTTCGCCGGACTCCTCTTCACGTCCGGCCTCCTCGGCGACCGCCTCGGCCGCAAGAAGGTCCTCCTCTTCGGCATCACCGTCTTCGGCATCGGCTCCGCCCTCGCCGCCCTCTCCGGCTCCCCGGGCGAACTCATCGCCTACCGGGCCGTCATGGGCCTCGGCGCCGCCTTCGTCATGCCCGCGACGCTCGCCGTCCTCATGAACGTCTTCGAGCGCGACGAGCAGCCCAAGGCCATCGGCATCTGGGCCGGCAGCGTCGGCCTCGCCATCGCCGTCGGCCCCATCACCGGCGGCATCCTCCTCGAACACTTCTGGTGGGGCTCGATCTTCCTCATCAACGTGCCCGTGGTGATCCTCGCCCTCGCCCTGATGCTGTGGCTCGTGCCCGACTCCCGGGACCCGAACCCCGGCCGCGTCGACATACCCGGCGTGCTGCTCTCCGTCGTCGGACTCGTCCTCCTCGTGTACGGGATCATCCGCGGCGGCGAACTGGCCAGCTTCACCGACGTCACCGTCCTCGCGCCCGTCCTCGGCGGCCTCGCGGTCCTCGTCGTCTTCGTCCTCCACGAGCGGCGCAGCGACCACCCGGCCATCGACATGTCGTACTTCAGGAAGCCGGCGTTCTCCGCGGCCGTCGCCGCGATCGCGCTCGTCTTCTTCGCCCTCATGGGCGTGACCTTCTTCTCCGCCTTCTACCTGCAGAGCGTCCGCGGCTACAGCGCGCTGGAGTCCGGGCTGCTCATCCTGCCGCTCGCCGTCGCGCAGATGGTCTTCGCGCCCCGGGCGCGGCTCGTCGTCGAACGCTTCGGCGCGAGGGCGGTCTGCACCGCCGGCATGCTGCTGGTCGCCGCGGGCCTGGCGGCCTTCGCCTTCTTCGAGGCCGACACCCCCGTCTGGGTCCTGGAGGTCGTCTTCTTCCTCCAGGGCGCGGGCATGGCGCACATCATGCCGCCGGTCACCGTCGCGATCATGCAGGCGCTGCCCCGCGAGAAGGCGGGCTCCGGCTCCGCGATCAACAACACCTTCCGGCAGGTCGGCGGCGCGCTGGGCGTGGCCGTCCTCGGCTCGGTGCTCTCCTCCACGTACCGGGGCGAGATCGAGGGACACCTGGGCAACGTGCCGGCGGCCCTGCGCGACACGGCGGGCGAGTCGATCGAGGCGACGCTCGCGATCGCGGAGAAGCTCGGCCCGGCGGGCAAGGGGCTGGTCGCCCCGGCGTACACGGCGTTCCTGGACGCGATGCACGTCACGGCGGTGGCGTCGGCGGCGATCGGCCTCGCGGGGGCGGCGGTCGTCGCGATCTTCCTCCCGGGCCGGGCGTCGGCCCCGCCGGCCCCGGACGAGGCCCCGACGCCCCAGCCCCACGCCTCGACCCGCGCGGGCTAGCCCAGGCCCGCGCCCGTGTGGGCAATCGTCCCGCAGGGCGGGACGGGTGGGCACACGGGACGGCGCCCGCTCGCGGCGCCTCCGCGTTCCGCGCCCTGACCCGCACCCCGTGCACCGAGCTGGTGGTGCGGGTCCAGGCGCGTGAGCCTCTGGCGCCGGCAAGGGCGCCGTTCCGTTGTGCCCACCCTCCCCCAAGCTCTCGGCTTCGCTCGAGCAGGGGGGACCCCCATCGCCCCGGCGGAACGCATGCCCACAACGGGGCGGTCCGGCGGGAGAGAATCAGGGGGACGAGGTAGTACCCGGACGAGAGGCGGAGCGTACGTGTCCCTGCAGGACAGCGGGAACCCCGAACCCGCACCCACCCCCGAGGGCGCACGGCGGGGCCGCCCCCGGTCCGAGGCCGTCGAGCAGGCGATCTTCGACGCCGTGGTCGGGCTCCTGGAAGAGGGCGTCCCGCTCACCGAGCTGTCCATCGAGCGGATCGCCCGCACCGCCGGCGTCGGCAAGGCGACGATCTACCGCCGCTGGCCCGGCAAGGAGGAGCTCTTCGTCGAGGTGCTCCGCTCCGTGGAGCCCCAGGACCAGGCCCTCAAAGGCACCTCCGTCCGGGACGACCTCGTGATGCTCCTGGAGATGCTGCGGCAGCGCGGCCTCGCCAAGCGTTCCTCCGCGCTGCTCCACAACGTGTTCTCGCAGATGCAGGCCTATCCCAAGCTGTGGGAGGCCTATCAGAACACCGTCATCGAACCGCGCCGCCGCCTCGGCCTCGACACCGTGCGGCGCGGCATGGAGCTGGGGGAGATCCGCGACGACCTGGACGTCGAGTTCGTCAACGACCTCTTCACCGGCCCGCTGCTCCTCCGTACCGTCATCCGTCCCGGCGCCTCCCTGGACCCCGGCCTCGCCGAGCGGGTGGTCGACGCCATCATGGAGGGCCTGCGCCCCCGGCCCTGACAGCACACCGCCCCGATCCGTACGAATGTGCGCGTTCTGTCACAGCCTCCCCGCCGCGCGCCACCTGCAGGAACCCGCCACGCGCCCATGTCGTCCCTGGGGGAGTACGACTGACCCGTCATCGCCTAGTGTCGACGTCGGGTCACGGAGCGGGACAGCAGTGCGGCAAGGCAGCAAGGCAGTGAGGACAGTGCGATGGCGCGGGTGGACATGACGGATACCGACCACGGCGGCGCGGGGAGCGGGCGTCCCCGGTCCCGGTTCCGGACCGCGCTCGACGGGCTCCGCCACGACCGGGGCATCTGGCGCCGGGGCATCCTGCTCGCCGTGACGGCGGTGGCGCTCACGCTGCTCATGGTGTTCCACTCGGACATCCCGAACCGGGTCGGCAACCTGGGCAGCCTCACCGAGACCTTCCTGCCCTGGCTCGGCCTGTTCGTGCCGCTCCTGCTCGTGCTCGCCCTCGTGCGCCGCTCGGCCACCGCGCTGATCGCCCTGCTGCTTCCGGCCGTGGTGTGGCTCAACCTCTTCGGCGGTCTCGTCGCCGACAAGTCGGCCCCGGGCGGCGACCTGACCGTCGCCACCCACAACGTGAACGCCGACAACCCCGACCCCGAGGGCACCGCCCGCGCGCTGGCCGCCTCCGGCGCCGACGTGCTCGCCCTGGAGGAGCTGAAGGGCGACATGGTCCCGGTGTACGAGAAGGGCCTCGCCGAGACCTACCCGTACCACTCGGTCCAGGGCACGGTCGGGCTGTGGAGCAAGCTGCCGCTGCGCGCCGCGCAGCCCGTCGACATCCACATGGGCTGGACCCGCGCCATGCGCGCCTCCGTCGTGACCCCGAAGGGCGAGGTGGCCGTGTACGTCGCCCACCTGCCCTCGGTACGGGTCAAGATGAACGCCGGCTTCACCGCCAACCAGCGCGACAACAGCGCCAACGCGCTCGGCGAGGCCATCTCCAAGGACCGGCACGAGCGGATCGTGCTCCTCGGCGACCTCAACGGCACCATGAACGACCGCGCGCTCAACGCCGTCACCTCGCAGCTGCGCTCCACCCAGGGCGCGGCGGGCGACGGCTTCGGCTTCAGCTGGCCGGCCTCGTTCCCGATGGCCCGCATCGACCAGATCATGGTCAAGGGCGTGGAGCCGATGTCCTCCTGGGCGCTGCCGGAGACGAACAGCGACCACCTGCCGATCGCCGCCCGCGTGAAGCTCTGACCCGGAGTTCCGAAACCTCCCCTTCATCCTCCGGAAGCCGCCGGGAAGAAAACGTCTGAGACGATTTGTTTCGTCGAAGAACTAATTCCAGGAAAGGCTCCACCCATGCCCCTGGCGCTGCTCGCGCTCGCCGTCTCCGCCTTCGGCATCGGCACCACCGAATTCGTGATGATGGGCCTGCTCCCGCAGGTCGCCGACGACCTCGGCACCTCCGTCCCGACCGCCGGGTACCTCGTCTCGGCGTACGCGATCGGCGTGGTCGTCGGCGCCCCGCTCCTCACGGCCCTCGGCTCCCGCGTCCCGCGCAAGCGGATGCTGCTCCTGCTGATGGCCCTGTTCACGGTCGGCAACCTCGCCTCCGCCCTCGCCCCCGGCTTCGGCTGGCTGGTCGCGGGCCGGGTCCTCGCCGGGCTCCCGCACGGCGCGTTCTTCGGCCTCGGCGCGGTCGTCGCCGCCCGGCTGGTGCGCGAGGACCGGCAGGCGCGGGCGGTCGCCACGATGTTCCTCGGCCTCACCGTCGCCAACATCATCGGCGTACCGGCCGCGACCCTGCTCGGCCAGCACCTCGGCTGGCGCGCCACCTTCCTCGTGGTCTCCGCGATCGGCCTGCTCGCGATGGCCGCGCTCGCCCGCCTCGTGCCGTACGTGCCGGTGGACGGGCGGCAGGGCCTCGCCGGGGAGCTGCGCGCCCTGCGCCGCCCGCAGGTGCTGCTCGGGCTGCTCACGGCCGTCTTCGGCTTCGCGGGCGTCTTCGCCGTCTACTCGTACCTGGCCTCGATGACCACCGAGGTGATGGGCTTCGGCGACTCCACGGTGACGATCGTCCTCGGACTCTTCGGCCTCGGCATGACCGGCGGGGCGCTCGCCGCGGGCCCGCTGACCGACCGGGCGCTGCGCCCGACGCTGTACGGCTCGCTCGCGGCCCTCGTCCTCGCCCTGGTCGCGTTCCGCTTCACCGTCCACGTGCCCTGGCTCGCCCTGGTCACGGTGGTGGTGCTCGGCGCGGTCGGCTTCCTGACGACCACCCCGCTCCAGATGCTCGTCATGAACAAGGCGAAGGACGCCCCGACCCTCGCGTCCGCCTCCAACCACTCCGCGTTCAACCTCGCCAACGCGGGCGGCGCCTGGGCCGGCGGGGCCGCCGTCGCCGCCGGCTGGGGCTGGACCTCGCCGGCCCTCGTCGGCGCGGGCCTCACCGCCGTCGGACTGGTGATCGCGGCCGTGGCGGGCCTGCTCGACCGGGGTACGGGGGAGGGGGCCTCCCGCGTCGTGGCGGCAGGCCCCCTCACGGCGGAGGAGCCGACGGTCAGCCGGTCGTCGTCTCCCGCCAGCCGTTCGTGATCGGCAGCCGCCGGTCCTTGCCGAAGCCCTTCGCCGAGATCTTGGTGCCCGGCGGGTACTGGCGCCGCTTGTACTCCGCCGTGTCCACCATCCGCAGCGTCCGCGCCACGAGCTCCTCGTCGAAGCCGGCCGCCACGATGGCGTCCCGGCCCTGGTCCCGGTCCACGTACAGCGCGAGGACCGCGTCGAGGACCTCGTAGTCCGGCAGCGAGTCCGTGTCGACCTGGCCCGGGCGCAGCTCGGCGCTGGGCGGCTTGGTGATCGAGCTCTCCGGGATCGGCGGGGTCTGGCCGCGGTCCTCGGCCGCCCGGTTCCGCCAGCGCGCGAGGCGGAAGACGTCCGACTTGTAGACGTCCTTGATGGGTCCGAACGCGCCGACGGAGTCGCCGTACAGCGTCGAATAGCCCACCGCCAGCTCCGACTTGTTGCCGGGCGCGAGGACGATGTGGCCCTCCTGGTTGGAGAGCGCCATCAGCATCGTGCCGCGCAGCCGCGACTGGAGGTTCTCCTCGGCGAGCCCGGTGAGCCCGAGCGCGCCCATGTACGCGTCGAACATCGGCTCGATCGACACCGTGCGGAAGTGCAGCCCGGTGCGGCGGGCCAGTTCGGCGGCGTCGCCGCGCGAGTGGTCGGAGGAGTACTTCGAGGGCATCGACACGCCGTACACGTGGTCCGCGCCGAGCGCGTCGCAGGCGATCGACGCGACGAGCGCCGAGTCGATGCCGCCGGACAGGCCGACCAGCACCGAGCGGAAACCGTTCTTCGCGACGTACGCCCGCAGCCCGATGACCAGCGCCGAGTACACCTCCTCGTCGTCGTCGAGCCGGTGCGCGTAACCGCCCGTCAGCTCCGGCTCGTACGCGGGCAGCGGCTCCTCGGAGAGCACCACCCGGTCGATCCGCAGCCCGTCGTCCACCAGGCCCTCGGGCGCGTCCTTCTCGGCCGCCGGCAGCTCCAGGTCGAGGATCACGCTGCCCTCGACGAACTGCGGGGCGCGCGCGATCACTTCGCCGGCGGCGTCCACGACGATCGAGTCGCCGTCGAAGACCAGCTCGTCCTGGCCGCCCGTCATCGCCAGATAGGCGGTGACGCAGCCGGCCTCCTGGGCCCGCTTGCGGACCAGTTCGAGCCGGGTGTCGTCCTTGTTCCGCTCGTACGGCGAGGCGTTGACCGACAGGAGCAGCCCGGCGTGGGCGCTGCGCGCCGCCGGCACCCGGCCGCCCTCCTGCCAGAGGTCCTCGCAGATCGCCAGGGCCACGTCGATGCCGTGGACGCGGACGACGGGCAGGGTGTCGCCCTGCACGAAGTAGCGGTACTCGTCGAAGACGCCGTAGTTCGGCAGGTGGTGCTTGGCGAAGCGCAGCACCACCTCGCCGCCGTACAGGACGGCGGCGGCGTTCTCCGGGGAGCCGGCGGGCCGGCCGAGGCGCGGCACGGCCCGCTCGGAGCGGTCGAGGTAGCCGACGACGACCGGCAGCCCGCCGAACCCCTCGTCCGCGAGGCGCCGGGCGAGCCCGCGCAGGGCCGTCCGGGACGCCTCGACGAAGGAGGAGCGCAGCGCGAGGTCCTCCACGGGATATCCGGTCAGCGCCATCTCGGGGAACGCGACGAGATGCGCGCCCTGCCCGGCGGCGTGCCGGGTCCAGTGCACGATCGCCTCGGCGTTCCCGGCGATGTCTCCGACGGTCGAGTCGATCTGATTCAGTGCGAGGCGTAGTTGAGGCACCCGCCCAGTGTAATCGTCAGACCGACGCTATGTCCTGGGATCGGCGGGGGCGAGTCCCGCTCCGTCGACATGCGGGGCGGCCGCGCCCCGCTGATCATGGCCCCATGACGACCACTGACGAACCGGCAGAGTCGGCACGGCCCGCCGCGACCGACACGGCGGCCCCCCAGGACGACGGCACGAAGCGCCAGTTCATCTCCTGGCTGACGCTCGCCTTCATGACCACCGCGTCCGTCGCCAGCCTGCGGCCCTCGCCGTCCATGGCCATCTACGGACTCGCCGCGATCTTCCTCTACCTGCTCCCCGCCCTCGTCTTCCTGCTCCCCACCGCCCTCGTCGGCGCCGAACTCGCCTCCGGCTGGTCCGGCGGCATCTACCGCTGGGTCAGCGAGGCCCTCGGCAAGCCCCTCGGCTTCCTCGCCGTCTGGTGCCAGTTCGCCATGACCATCGCGTACTACCCGAGCCTGCTCGCGTACGTCGCCTCGACCTTCGCGTACGTCATCGACCCCTCCCTCGCGGAGAACGGGCTCTACGTCGCGATCGTCATCATCGTCATCTACTGGTCCGGGGTCTGGATCTCCTCGCGCGGCACGAAGACCATCGCCGGCCTCTCCTCCTTCGGCCTGATCGTCGGCACCCTCATCCCCGGCGTGCTCCTGGTCGTCCTCGGCATCGTCTTCCTCGGCCAGGGCAACCCCTCCGCCCAGCCCATGAGCGCCGACCACTGGCTCCCGCCGTGGACCGGACTCGCGAGCCTGGTCCTCATCGTCAACAACTTCCTGTCCTACGCGGGCATGGAGATGAACGGCGTCCACGTCTCCTCGCTGCGCGAGCCCAAGCGCGAGTACCCGAAGTCGATGTTCCTGGCGACCGGCCTCGTGCTGCTGATCTTCATCCTTCCGGCCCTCGCCATCGCCTGGGTCATGCCCGCGGAGCAGCTCAGCCTCACCGCCGGTCTGATGCAGGCCTTCCAGGCCTTCTTCGACCACTTCTCCATCGGCTGGATGACCAAGGTCGTTGGCATCATGCTGGTCTGCGCCGCCCTCGGCGGCATGCTCACCTGGCTCGCCGGACCCGCCAAGGGCCTCGTCCTGCTCTCCCGGCAGGAGGGCTATCTGCCGCCCTCGCTGCAGAAGTTCAACAAGGACGGCGCCCCGCAGAACATCATGATCGCGCAGGGCGTCATCACCACCCTGATCGGCATCCTCTACGCCTTCAGCGACGACGTCTCCAGCGCCTACTGGATGTTCTCCGTCATCACCGTGCAGATCTACCTCATCGCCTACCTGCTGATGTTCGTCGCGGTCGTCAAGCTCCGCAGGACCCAGCCGGACGTCGAGCGAGGCTTCCGCGTCCCCGCCGTCGCCTGGGTCGCCGGCATCGGCTTCGTCGCCTCCGTCGCCGCGCTCGTCATCGGCTTCGTCCCGCCCGACCAGTTCGGCAACCAGCCGCTCTGGCGCTACCTCCTCATCGTCGGCGGCGGCCTGCTGCTCCTCGGCCTCGCCATCCCGGCCGCCCTCCTCAAGTACCGCAAGCCCGGCTGGGTCCACCCCGACCACCGGGAACCTTCGGCCGCGCCCTGACGTTCGACCCGGTCCGGACGTAGGGGGTGCCGACCAGCCCCTCGGCGGCCTCTTCCGCGCCACCGACCTCACGGCCGGCCTCCTGGTCCTGGCGGGCGCCCTGACCGGCCTCGCCGGCACCAGGGCCTGGCTCGCCGTCCTGGCAGTCTCCCTCGGCGGTACGGAGCGGGGGCGTGGCCCACCACCTGGCCGTCGGCGCCGGCGCGCGCCGGCCCGGCGGCTCGGCGCCCGCTACGAGGCGGCCGAGCCGTCGGGCCTTCTGGTCATGCCGGACCGCCCGGACGCGGTGGCCCGGGCAATCCTGCGTACCGGTCAGGAAGCGGAAGCGGAGTAGACGCTCATACAGAACGCCTTGATCTGCTCGTCCGACAGATGCTGGGCCAGATCGGCCTCGCTGATCATGCCGACGAGCCGCTTGTCCTCGATGACGGGAAGCCGCCGGATCTGGTGGCTCTGCATCTCCTCCAGGACGGCGCCCACGTCCGCGTTCGACTCGACCCAGCGCGGAGTGCCCTGCGCCATCTCGCCACAGGTGATCTTCGACGGGTCGTGGCCCATCGCCACACAGCCGACCACGATGTCACGGTCCGTGATGATGCCGCAGAGCCGTTCGTTCTCGTCGGCGATGGGCAGCGCGCCCACGTTCAGGTTGCGCATCAGCTGAGCTGCGCGGTCGAGCGTCTCGTGTGCCGGGATCCACTGGGCCCCGGTGTGCATGATGTCCTTCGCCGTGGTCATGGGGTGCGTACCTTTCGTCGAACGTGTCGTACGAACTCCCCGAGCCCACCCATTGTCGGCGGACGACCCGGCCCCCGCGACCGCAGCCGGTCACGGGGGCCGTAGGCCTTACGGACAGGGGCCTCAGGCCCCGCGCTTCTTCAGCATGTCCGCCATCAGCGCCATCTCGGAGCGCTGCGCGTCGACCATGCCCTGCGCCAGGTTCCGCTCGATCTCCACGCCGCACTTCTGGACACAGCCCTCGGCCATGTGGACCCCGCCCCTGTGGTGCGCGGTCATGAGCTTCAGGTACAGGACCTCGGCCTCCCGGCCGCCGGCCTTCCTCAGCTCGTCGAGCTGCGCGTTGGTCGCCATGCCCGGCATCAGCGCCCCGTCCAGGTCGCCCGTGTCGCCCGAGCCGCCCATGCCCATCCAGGCCATCGGCTCGACACCGGACTCGTTCTTGGGCAGCCCCCACAGGTCGAGCCAGCCGAGCATCATGCCCCGCTGGTTGGCCTGCGTGTTGGCGATGTCGTACGCGAGCCGCCGGACCTCCTCGTCCTTCGTCCGGTCCCGGACGATGAACGACATCTCGACGGCCTGCTGGTGATGGACGGCCATGTCCCGGGCGAAGCCGGCGTCCGCGGACGAGGACACCGGGGTGCGCGGGGCCTCGTCACGGTCGGCGGAGGCGACGGTGACCGCGCCCCCGGCGAACAGCATGGCGAGGGCGACCGCGGTCACCGCCGCCCCCTGCGTACGGTTGAGCCTCACTGGCCCATCCCCGTACCGCCCTGACCGTCCGCGCCGATCCCGCCCGTGCAGGCGGCACCCGGCTCCGGGGTCTGCGGACCCTGCACGTACTTCGTGAAGAACGCGTCGACGCGCGGGTCGTCCGCGTTGTCCACGGTCACCTGCTTGCCCCAGGCGGACAGCATGATCGCCCCGGCCTGGTCGTCCACCGGGCTCATCAGCGAGTACTTCGTCTTGCCGACCTTGTCGGCCAGCTTCTTCACGTCGGCCTGGGAGGCCTGCTTGTTGTACGTCACCCAGACGGCCCCGTGCTCCAGCGAGTGCACGGCGTTCACGTCGGCGATCTTCTTGTCGTAGACCACACCGTCGCAGTTCATCCAGACCGGGTTGTGGTCACCGCCGACCGGCGGCTTCATGTCGTACTTCACGGCCGTCGTGACGTGGTTGCGGCCGAGCTTCTTCGGGTCCCAGGTCTTCTCCGCCGCGATGGGGGCCTTGGCGGCGGCCTCCTCCTCCGCCTTCTTGTCGGAGGCCTTCATCAGCATGAAGGTGCCGAAGCCGACGAGGCTCAGCACGACGACGGACGAGATGCCGATGGTGAGGAGGCGGTTGCGGCGCTCGCGGGCCTGCTCGGCGCGCCGCGCGGCCTCTATTCGGGCGCGGCGGTCGTTGGTGGCGGTGGCGGAGCGGTTGGCGGCCATGGTGATGTCGTCCTTCTGCAGGAGTGGGGTGGAGTTCGGGGGTGGACACGCGGGGGCGGGGCCCGCCTGGGGCGGGGCGCCCGCTGCCGCTACGTCCGGAGAACTTGAAGGACGTGCAGGTCCGGCGCGCGCGGCCGGGCGTCCGAACGGCGCGCCGGCCCGTCACCGGAGGGCGGCGCGAGACGCGGCGGCCCGCCCTCCGCGTGGAGCGGCGGGTCGAGCGGGGGCGCGCTGAGCACCGCGGGGGAGAGGGACGGGAAGAGGGAGCAGCCGCCGCGGTCGTACGGGCAGACGTACGCGCCGGTGGCGGCCGTGGCGGCCGCGGCCACCGGACCCTCCTGGTGGTGGGCCCGTTCCCCGTCCGGCCCCGTCCCCAGACAGAGGAAGAGCGCGGCGAGGAGCGTCGCCACGGCACTCGCCAGTGCCATGGGACGCGCGTGCCGGGACGGGCGTACGAGCCGTGGGGCCCCCATGGGCGCAGATCGTAGTGGGCGAGAGGCGACTGTGGGCCGAACGGGGTACCACTCGGTAGCGGCGGGCGGCCGCCGGACGGACGAACAACCACCCCGTTCCGGCCGTTCCCCCGTTACCTGAGTCACACCCGAGCAGGCAGTATGGGTGTGCAACGTGCGCGAAACCATGTGGTGGGATGCTCAGGTGCCCCCCGATGTACCGGAGGCGGTGGGAGCAGGCGGCCTGACCAGCGAGGATGGGTGTGGAAATGGACAAGCAGCAGGAATTTGTGCTCCGTACGCTCGAGGAGCGCGACATCCGCTTCGTACGCCTGTGGTTCACCGATGTGCTGGGCTTCCTGAAGTCGGTGGCCGTGGCGCCCGCCGAGCTGGAGCAGGCCTTCGACGAGGGCATCGGCTTCGACGGCTCCGCGATCGAGGGCTTCGCCCGCGTCTACGAGTCGGACATGATCGCCAAGCCGGACCCGGGCACCTTCCAGATCCTGCCGTGGCGCGCCGAGGCCCCGGGCACGGCCCGGATGTTCTGCGACATCCTCATGCCCGACGGCTCGCCGTCCTTCGCCGACCCGCGCTATGTCCTGAAGCGCGCCCTCGCCAAGACCTCCGACCTCGGCTTCACCTTCTACACCCACCCCGAGATCGAGTTCTTCCTCCTGAAGGACAAGCCGCTCGACGGCACCCGGCCCACCCCGGCCGACAACTCGGGCTACTTCGACCACACCCCGCAGAACGTCGGCATGGACTTCCGCCGCCAGGCCATCACCATGCTCGAATCGATGGGCATCTCGGTGGAGTTCTCCCACCACGAGGGCGCGCCGGGCCAGCAGGAGATCGACCTCCGCTACGCCGACGCCCTGTCCACGGCGGACAACATCATGACGTTCCGCCTGGTCATGAAGCAGGTGGCCCTGGAGCAGGGCGTGCAGGCCACGTTCATGCCGAAGCCGTTCTCGGACTACCCGGGCTCGGGCATGCACACCCACCTCTCCCTCTTCGAGGGCGACCGGAACGCGTTCTACGAGTCGGGCGCCGAGTACCAGCTGTCGAAGGTGGGCCGGTCCTTCATCGCGGGCCTCCTGCGGCACGCGGGCGAGACCTCCGCCGTCACCAACCAGTGGGTCAACTCGTACAAGCGCATCTGGGGCGGCTCCTCGCGCACGGCCGGCTCGGGCGGCGAGGCCCCCTCGTACATCTGCTGGGGCCACAACAACCGCTCCGCCCTCATCCGCGTCCCCATGTACAAGCCGGGCAAGACGGGCTCCTCGCGCGTCGAGGTCCGCTCCATCGACTCGGGTGCCAACCCCTACCTGACCTACGCGGTGCTCCTGGCCGCCGGTCTCAAGGGCATCGAGGAGGGCTACGAACTCCCGGCCGGCGCCGACGACGACGTGTGGGCGCTCTCCGACGCGGAGCGCCGCGCGATGGGCATCGAGCCGCTCCCGCAGAACCTGGGAGAGGCGATCGCCCTGATGGAGAAGAGCGAGCTGGTGGCGGAGACGCTCGGCGAGCACGTCTTCGACTTCTTCCTGCGCAACAAGAAGCAGGAGTGGGAGGAGTACCGCTCCGAGGTCACCGCCTTCGAGCTCCGCAAGAACCTGCCGGTGCTGTAGGAGCCGTGGACGTTCTGGTACCCACGTTCGCCAACCGGGTGGCCAACACGGCGCTCGGTGTCGCGCCCGGTCTCGGCTGCATCCAGTACGGGGTGGAGGCCGGGACCGGGTGGCAGCAGGCGGCCGCGGTGGTCGCCCTCCTGGCCTTCGGGACGCTCGCCGTGCGCGGATACCGCGCGGGCGTCCGGTGCGAGGCGGAGCGGCTCGTGGTCCGCGGGTACGTGTGGACGCGGGTGATACCGCGCGCGGCCGTCACCGGCGTCACCGACCTCCCCGCCGTGCGCTGGACCTCGCCCGGGGGCCGGCGCCGGTGGACGCCGGTCACGGTGTTCACGACGCTCTCGGGGGAGACCGCCGGGGTGCGGGCGCGCAAGCGGAGCAACACGGCGCGGCTGCGGCGCTGGGCGGCACGGCGGTAATCCCGTTGCCCGGGTCGCCGGGGGCGGTTCAGACTGCCGCGGTGAAGATCGAATCAGTCGCCACGGCGCGGCTCGTCCTGCACCCGCTGACCGCCGCCGAGGCCGAGCGCGTCGTCGCCCGGGAACCCGGGCCGGAGGACCTCTGGGGGGAGGGGTACCCCGGGGACGGCGACGTCCGCGCGAACACCGGGCTGCTGCGCGGGCTCGCCGAGCGGGGCGATCCGGGGCCGTACCGGACCTACGAGATACGGCTCGACGGCGTCGCGGTCGGCGGGATCGGCTTCCACGGGCCGCCGGACGAGATCGGCGTCGCGACCGTCGGGTACGGACTCGTGCCCGCGGTACGGGGCAAGGGGTACGCCTCCGAGGCGCTGCGGGCGCTCCTTGAGGTGGCCAGGAGGGCCGGCGCCGCCGGGGTGAAGGGCGATGCCGACCTCGACAACCCGGCCTCGCACCGGGTGATGGAGGCCGCCGGGATGCGGTGCGTCGCGGAGGACGACAAGCTCCGCCACTTCTACCTGGGTTTCTGACGCCCGTACGGCTCCGTCCGCGCTAGCGTCTGGGCCCATGCCGGAAGCCGATCCCCGTGTCTGGTACGCCGCCTACGGCGCCAACACGCACGCCGAGCGCCTGCGGTACTACCTCGACGGCGGCTGCCCGCCCGGGGGCGGGCGGGAGTTCCCCGGGTGCCGGGACCGGCGCCCGCCCGAGCGGTCCGTGCCGCTCGTGCTGCCCGGGCGGGTGTACTTCGCGACCGACTCGCCCGTGTGGGGCGGCGGCCGCGCCTTCTACGACCCGGTGGCGGACGGCGACGCGTGGGGCGTCGCCCATCTGCTGACGGTCGGACAGTTCTCGGACATCGCCGCCCAGGAGATGTACCGCGAGCCCGGCGGCGACCTCGACCTGGCCGAGGCCCTCGTCACCGGGCGCCGCGTCCTCGGCACCGGACGGTACGAGACGCTCGTGTGTCCCGGGGTCCTCGACGGGGTCCCGGTGGTGACGTTCACCGCGCCCTGGCGGATGCCGGGCGAGGGCGGGCTGCGGGCGCCCTCCGCCCCGTACCTCCGGCATCTGGCGGCGGGGCTCGGCCGGGCCGGGGCCTGGCGGCACGCCGAGGTCGCCGCCTATCTCGCCGGCTGCCCCGGCGCCGCCGGGCACTGGACGGCCGAGGCCGTGGCAGGGCTCAGCGTTCCGACAGCTCCGACGGTGCCTCCTGCACCACCCAGCCGTTGCCGTCCGGGTCCTGGAAGGCCATGAAGGAGTTCCAGGTGTCGCCCTTGCCGTCCTCCCAGCCCGCCGCGCCGACGTGCATCACGGGTGAGACGTCGACGCCCCGGCCGACGAGCTCCGCCCGCGCCGCCTCGATGTCGGTGACGCACAGCTGAAGGCCGTGCAGGCTGCCCGGGGCCGTCTCCTTCGTCCCGGGCATCTGCGGCATGCCGCCGACCATGGCGATCGAGCAGCGCGAGCCGGGCGGCGTCGCCTGGATGATGCGCACGCCGGGCGCGACCTCGTTGTCCAGGTCGATCGTGAAGCCGCACTTCTCGCCGTAGAACTCCTTCGCCCGGTCCAGGTCGGTGACGGGTACCGCGACGACTTCCAGCGTCATGTTCATGGGCACCACGGTCCCGTACGAGACCGGTCCACGCACCCCGAACGCGGTCAGCGGCCCGCCGGAGTCCAGTGCAGCCGGCCGTCCAGGCCGATCGCCGCCACCCCGTCCGTACCGGCGTCCGGCGCGCCGGAGAACAGGAACTTCTCCAGCGTCCACACCGGCCGCGCCCCGGCCCGGCCGTGCGGCGCCGTCGCCAGGAAGCCGGTGCGGGACCGGACCGCGAGCAGGCCGTCGCCGCCGCTCACCGGGCCGAAGCCGGCGACGCCGGTGCCGGAGAGCTCGGTGAACGGGGAGACCGGGCCCGTACCGGAGAAGTCGGCGCTCCGCAGGTCGCCGGAGGCCGGCTTGCGGAACCAGAGCCGGACGCCCGCGCCGTCCGGCGCCGGGCTCGCGCTCAGCGCGAGGGTCGTGGCCGGCAGCCCCGTCGGCGTCGGTCCGGTCAGCGGCCCGCCGGGGGTCCGCTGGGCCCAGGCGAGGACGGTGCGCGGGGTGCTGGCGAAGACGTATCCCCGGCCGTTCGCGTCCGTCGCCGCCACCGGGTCGCCGTGCACCTCCGTGCCGCCCAGGGACCGCCACGGGCCCCACCCGCCCTCGGCCCGCTGCTCACGGGCCGTCAGCCGGTGGCGGCTGTCGCGCACGATCACGGTGGCCCGGCCGTCGGGGGCCACCGTCACGGTGGGCGCGCTGATGTCGGAGGTCCCGTCGGCGTCGCTGCGCTCGGGCGTGCCGAGCGTCTCCCAGGGGCCGAACGCGCCGCCGGGCGCCGACTGGACGGTGGTGACCACCTCGCGCCGGTAGGCGGCGGCGTCGGTGCCGAGGGTCGTACGGATGCCGAAGACGGCGATGCGCCCGTCGGGCAGGGTCACGGAGGTGACGCCGCTGTCGAGGCCGCCGCCGGGCAGCAGCACCGGGCCCTGCCAGGCCACGGCGTCCGCGGGCTTCCGCCAGGCCGCGAGGCGCCCGTCGAGGACGGAGAAGGCGTGCAGTGCGCCGTCCCGGTCGCGCTGGACCCAGGAGGTGGAGGTGCCCCGGGCGTACCGCACGGTCTGGGTCCAGCCGCGGCCTCCGGGCCGGGCGGCCACCTTGAGGTCGCCGCAGCCCGCGTCGGTCTCGCAGTCGTGGACGCCGTCCAGCCAGGAGTACGTCTTCAGGACGTTCAGCTTCGCCTCGGCCGCGGCGGGGTCGAGGGTGTGCGGCAGGTAGCCGGTCGGATAGCCGAGGTAGTTCTGCACGACGACGGGCGCGTGTCCGGGCAGTTCCGTGTACCGGGCGAGCGCGGCCTGCGTGAACCGCGCCCCGAACATGTGGTCCTGGTGGTCCCGGAACTTCATGCTCTTCTGGTAGAGGCCGGGGCTCGGGTCCTGCATCCGGACGAAGGTCGGCCGGAAGCGCTCCAGGAGCCCGGTCAGCGTGTCGACGACCTGCTCCTTCGTGTAGGAGAAGTCGGAGGCGACCGGGGTGTCGGAGGAGCGCTGTGCTTCGAGTGCGGTGATCCGGCCGTCCCAGAGGCCGTGGAGGCTGTGCGGACGGTTGCCGTTGATGGCACCGGCCTCGCGGAGCTGCAGCCACACCAGCTTGATCTCCGGCCGGGCGCGCAGGGTGTCCAGTTCGGCCCACCCGCCGCCGGCCGTGGGTATCGCCTCCCGGTCCCAGGCGCTGATCCGGTTGCCGGTCGCCATCTCGGCGTACGCGGCGCGTATGCCGTTCTGCCGGGCCTCCGCGTAGCCCGCCTTGTCGGGCGTGAGGCCCGGGGCGTCGTGCGGGCGGGCGTTGACGCCGTCGGACTCGCCCGCCGTGAGGTAGACGGCGGTCAGGGGGCTGCCGGAGTGCAGGGACTGGGATATGTCCGGGTTCATGAAGAACAGGTCGTCGTCCGGGTGCGCGACGACCTGCAGGACGGAGACGGGGGAGTCCGGCGCCCGGCCGGGAATGGCCCGGGCCTGGGTCTTCCGGGGCGCTGCCGAGGGCGCCTTCGCGTCGGATGCCGTCGGGTTGGCCGTCGTCACCGAGAGGAGCACGGAGAAGGCACCGCCGACCAGGGTGGTCGCGAGGGCGGCCGAAACGATCCTGCGGCGGGAGAGGCGGCGGGGGCGGACAGACATGATCGGCGGCGCTTTCATGACGGGCGGTGCGGGGCGGGTGGGGCGGTGCAGGGCCGGGCGACGCGACACCCGGAGGAGGCGTCGCGTTCATCAAGACGGGCCTTCCAGATTCACGGTTCATTCGCCCGGACCACGATCGTTGTGGGCGATCTCACGTGTGATCCGGTGCGACCGAAGGGCGGAGGAAGCCGTCGGCCCCCGCTGCCGATAGGCTCGCCCAGGGCCTGTCTGACGATTCCCGTCGGGTCCGGCCCTGGTCGGAGGGAGCGGCGGAATGACGGTGCCGGGACGCAGGAGCAGTACGTTCTCACGTCTGCTCCGGCACGGGTTCACCGACCCCTCGGGTGCCGAACGGCTCCTCGACCTGCCCGAACTGTCCGCGCTGCGCGACGACCCGGTCCTCCTCGACGCCCTCGGCGCCACCGCCGACCCCGACCTCGCCCTGCGCGGCCTGGTCCGGCTCGTCGAGGCGCAGCCCGAGACCGAGCGGCAGACCCTCACCACCACGCTGCTCTCCGCGAAGCCCTTCCGGGACCGGCTCCTCGGCGTGCTCGGCGCCTCCGAGGCGCTCGCCGACCACCTCGCCCGGCACCCCCGCGACTGGGAGTCCCTCGTCACCTACGAGGCGGCCGACCTGCACCCGGGAGTCGCCGAGTTCGAGCAGGGGCTCGCCGCGGCCGGCGACGCCGTGTCGCTGCGGGTCGCCTACCGCCGCTGCCTCCTCGCCATCGCGGCCCGCGACGTGTGCGCCACCATCGACGTCGCCCAGACCGCCGCCGAACTCGCCGACCTGGCGACGGCGACCCTGCGCGCCGCCCTCGCCATCGCCCGTTCGGCCGCGCCCGCCGACGCCGCCATGTGCCGGCTCGCCGTGATCGCGATGGGCAAGTGCGGCGGCCACGAGCTGAACTACGTCTCCGACGTGGACGTGATCTTCGTCGGGGAGCCCGCGGAGGGCGCCGACGAGGGCAAGGCGATCCAGGCCGCGACCCGGCTCGCCTCCCACCTCATGCGGATCTGCTCCGAGACCACCGTCGAGGGCACCATCTGGCCGGTCGACGCCAACCTGCGCCCCGAGGGCCGCAACGGCCCCCTCGTCCGCACGCTCTCCTCCCACCTCGCCTACTACCAGCGGTGGGCGAAGACCTGGGAGTTCCAGGCCCTCCTCAAGGCCCGCGCGGTCGCCGGCGACCTGGAGCTCGGCGCCCAGTACATCGACGCCGTCTCCCCGCTCGTCTGGCAGGCCGCCGAACGCGAGAACTTCGTCCCCGACGTGCAGAAGATGCGCCGCCGGGTCGTCGACAACATCCCGGCCGCCCAGGTCGAGCGCGAGCTCAAGCTCGGCCCCGGCGGCCTCAGGGACGTCGAGTTCGCCGTCCAGCTCCTCCAGCTCGTGCACGGCCGCAGCGACGCCACCCTGCACAGCGGCACCACCCTCGACGCGCTCGCCGCCCTCGCCGCCGGCGGCTACGTCGGCCGCGCCGACGCCTCCCAGCTCGACGAGGCCTACCGCTTCCTGCGCGCCATGGAGCACCGCATCCAGCTGTACCGGCTGCGCCGCACCCACCTCGTCCCCGAGGACGAGGCCGACCTGCGCCGCCTCGGCCGCTCCCTCGGACTGCGCACCGACCCGGTCGCCGAGCTCAACAAGGAGTGGAAGCGGCACGCCGCCGTCGTCCGCCGGCTGCACGAGAAGCTCTTCTACCGGCCGCTGCTCGACGCCGTCGCCCAGCTCGCCCCCGGCGAGATCCGGCTCAGCCCCAAGGCCGCGGGACAGCGCCTCGAAGCCCTCGGATACGCGGACCCCGCCGCCGCCCTGCGCCACCTGGAGGCCCTGGCCTCCGGCGTCACCCGCAAGGCCGCGATCCAGCGGACCCTGCTCCCGGTGCTGCTCGGCTGGTTCGCCGACTCGGCCGACCCGGACGCCGGACTCCTCGGCTTCCGCAAGGTCTCCGACGCCCTCGGCAAGACCCCCTGGTACCTGCGGCTGCTCCGCGACGAGGGCGCCGCCGCCGAGAACCTCGCGCGGGTCCTCTCCGCCGGGCGCCTCGCCCCCGACCTGCTGCTCCGCGCCCCCGAGGCCGTCGCGATCCTCGGCGACCCGGAAGGCCTGAAGCCGCGCGGCCGGGACCATCTGGAGCAGGAGGTCCTGGCGGCGGTGGGCCGCGCGGACGACGCCGAGCAGGCCGTCGCCGCGGCCCGCGGGGTGCGCCGCCGGGAGCTGTTCCGTACCGCCGCGGCCGACCTCATCGGCTCGTACGGCACCGAGGACAACCCCCGCGAGCAGGACCCCGGCGCGCTCGTCGACCGGGTGGGGGAGGCCGTCACCGACCTCAACGCGTCGACGATCTCCGGCGCCCTGCGGGCCGCCGTGCGCGCCGAGTGGGGCGAGCAACTGCCGACCCGGTTCGCCGTCATCGGCATGGGCCGCTTCGGCGGCCACGAGCTGGGCTACGGCTCCGACGCCGACGTGCTGTTCGTGCACGAGCCGCGCGAGGGCGTCGACGAGCAGGAGGCCGCCAAGGCCGCGAACCGGGTGGTCGCCGAGATGCGACGGCTGCTCCAACTGCCCACCGCCGACCCGCCGTTGCTGATCGACGCGGACCTCCGCCCGGAGGGCAAGAGCGGCCCCCTGGTGCGCACCCTGAAGTCGTACGAGGCCTACTACCGCCGCTGGTCGCTCGTCTGGGAGAGCCAGGCGCTGCTGCGCGCCGAACCCATGGCGGGCGACCGGGAGCTGGCCGACCGGTTCATCGAGCTCGTCGACCCGCTGCGGTACCCGATGGAGGGCCTCGGCGAGGACGCGGTCCGCGAGATCCGCCGCCTCAAGGCGCGGATGGAGTCCGAGCGGCTGCCGCGCGGCGCCGACCCGACCCTCCACGCCAAGCTCGGGCGCGGCGGCCTCAGCGACGTCGAGTGGACGGTCCAGCTGCTCCAGATGCGGCACGGCTGGGTGGAACCGGGCCTGCGGACGACCCGCACCCGCGAGGCCCTGGCCGCCGCCCACGCGGCGGGGCTGATCCCGACCGAGGAGGCGCAGACCCTCGACGAGGCCTGGGTCCTCGCCACCCGGGTGCGCAACGCGGTGATGCTGGTCCGCGGCCGCCCCGGGGACACCTTCCCCTCGGATCCGCGGGAACTCGCCGCGGTGGGGCGGTACTTGGGGTACGAGGCGGGTCACGTCGGCGAGATGGTCGACGACTACCGCCGGATCACCCGCCGCGCCAGGGCCGTCGTCGAGGAACTGTTCTACGGGGCGTAGAGTCCCTGCCACCCTGGAGCAACAGGCGCTGGAGTGGCGCCCGTTGCTCCAGGGGCCCGGCCTGCGGACCGCTCATCTCCGGGATCCCGAGCGGTACTTGATCGAGCTCCGGTCCTACAGCTGATCCGAGTCGAGCAGCCCCCGGACATGGCTCAGATAGCCGGTGAGGGCCAGCTCGAAGGCCTGGTCGGTGCGGCCCTCCGGGACCGCGCCGAGCGCGCGGGCCAGTCGGGGGGTGGCCGTCTCGTCGGCCAGTTCCCACATCGCCTCGGGGGCGGCCATGTCGAGGGCCGAGCCGAGGACGATGTTCTCCAGGGCGATGATCACCGGCATGACGTCCGGCAGGGCGAAGCCCGCGTCGAGCAGCCGGCCGACCGCCCGCTCGTACTGGGCGAGGACCTTCGGCGCCCGCACCGGTGAGGTGGTGAGGAGCGCGATCGCGCGCGGGTGGGCGGCGAAGGCGGCCCGGTAGGAGCGGGCCCAGGCGGCCATGGCGGCGTCCCAGGGCTCCTGTTCGAGGGTCGCGCCGTCGATGGCGCCGGCCACCCGCTCGCGCAGCAGCTCGACGATGCCGTCCCTGCCGTCCACGTGGTGGTAGACGGAGGCCGTCTGCACCCCGAGCCGCCTGGCGATCTGCGGGACGCTGAACTCGCCCAGCTCGTCGACGATCTCGAGCGCCGTGGTGGTGATCCGCTCCCGGTCGAGGAGGGGTCTGCGCGGCCGGCCCATGAATCGTCACTCCCTGTTCGATCGCCCGTCGGGTCTTCCCGAACGGTCGAGGCCGAGGCTACATTGCGCAAACCGAAAGCCTTTAGGTTTCCTGTCGTGGAAAGGCTTCCCCCGCCATGTCCTCACCCACCTCCGACGAACCCCCAGGACTGAGAACCGGCACGCTCACCACCGCCGACATCTCGTTCTTCGTCGTCTCCGCCGCCGCCCCGCTCACCGTCATGGCCGGCGTCGCCCCCGTCGCCATCCTGCTCGGCGGCATCGGCGCCCCCGTCGGCTACCTCCTCGCCGGCCTCACCCTCACCGTCTTCGCCGTCGGCTTCACCACCATGAGCCGCCACGTCCGCAGCGCCGGCGCCTTCTACGCGTACATCACCCGCGGCCTCGGCAAGCCGGTCGGCATCGCCGCCGCCCTCGTCGCCATGCTCGGCTACAACGGCATGGAGATCGGCGTCTACGGACTCCTCGGCTCCGCCACCTCCGACACCGCCGCCTCCCTCGGCCACCACGTCCCCTGGCTGCCCGTCTCCCTCGCGGGCCTCCTGCTCATCTGGTACGGCGGCTACCGCTCCATCGACTTCGGCGCCAAGGTCCTCGGCGTCCTCCTCGTCGCCGAGACCGGCATCCTCGTCCTCCTCGCCGGCGGCGTCCTCCTCGACGGCGGCGCCGACGGCCTCTCCGTCGGCGGTCTCGCCCCCGCCCACGTCCTCACCGGCGGCACCGCAGCCGTCCTGGCCTTCGCCTTCGCCGCCTTCACCGGCTTCGAGTCGACCGTGATCTACCGGCGTGAGGCGCGGAACCCCGACCGCACCATCCCCCGCGCCACCTACATCGCGGTCGCCTTCCTCGGCCTCTTCTACGCCTTCATCGTCTGGACCGTCATCCAGGCCTTCGGCGAGGACAAGGTCGTCCAGGCCGCCGCCGACGACCCCGGCGGCCTCTTCTTCGCCGCCATCACCACCTACGTCGGAGCCTGGGCCGCCGACCTGATGCACCTGCTCATCATCACCAGCGTCCTCGCCTCCCTCCTCGCCTTCCACAACGCCATCAACCGCTACACCCTCTCCCTCTCCGAGGAAGGCGTCCTGCCGAAGGCCCTCGGCCGGATCCACCCCCGCCACCGCTCCCCGTACCTCGCCGGAGCCGCCCAGACCGTGCTCGGCGCCGTCGTGGTCCTCGCCTTCGCGCTCGCCGGGGCCGACCCGTACCAGCAGCTCCTGCTCTGGGTGAACACGCCCGGGATGATCGGCCTGATGCTGCTCCAGCTGCTCGCCGCGCTCGCCGTGCCCTGCTTCTTCCGGCGGATCGACCACACCGAGGGCGTGCTCCGCACCGTCGTCGCCCCCGTCACCGCGTTCCTGCTGCTCGCCGGGGCGATCGGCCTGGTCACCGCCCACGTCGACCTCTTCACCGGGGCCTCGACCACCGTCAACACCGTGCTCGTCTCCCTCACCCCCGCCGTCTTCCTCCTCGGGCTCCTCCTCGCGTACCGGCTCCGCCGCACCCGCCCCGAGACCTACGCCCGCTTCGCCGCCGAACCGTCCGACCCTGGAGACCCCTCGTGTCCGCACCCGACCTCGTCCTCGTCAACGCCCGCGTCCGCGACCCCGAGCTCACCGGCCACACCGCCGTCGCCGTCCATGGCGGACTGATCACCGCCCTCGGCACCGACGCCGAGGCCCGCGGCTGGGCAGGACCCGGCACCGAGACCGTCGACCTCGCCGGCGCCACCCTCACCCCCGGCCTCACCGACGCCCACAGCCACCCCGTCTGGGGCCTGGAGATGTTCACCGGCACCGACCTCTCCGCCGTCACCGACCTCGAAGGACTCCGCGCCGCCCTCCGCGGCGCCGCACGCCGCGACGGCTGGATCATCGGCTTCGGCCTCGACCACAACGTCTTCGGCGGCCGCCCCGTCCACCGCGACCTGATCGAGGACGTCCTCGACGGCACCCCCGCCTTCCTGCGCCTGTACGACGGACACTCCGCCCTCGCCAGCGCCACCGCCCTCAAGGCCGCCGGCATCGAAGGCCCCCGCGCCTTCGCCCAGCTCTCCGAGATCGTCTGCGAGCCCGGCGGCCGCCCCACCGGACACCTCGTCGAGCACGCCGCCATGGACCTGATGACCCCGGTCCTGCCCACCCAGCCGTACGGCGAGCGCCGCGACCGGCTCGTCGAGCTGCTCGGCTCCATGGCCGCCACCGGCCTCACCGCCACCCACGTCATGGACCTCGGCGGACCCGACGTCCCCGGACTCCTCGCCGCCGTCGAGGAGGACGGCGACCTGCCGGTCCGCCTCCGCCTCGCCCCCTGGTGCATGCCCGGCGCCACCGCCGAGGAGCTCGACGGATTCGTACGGCTCCAGGAGCGGGCCGGACGCCTGTGGGCGATCGGCGGCGTGAAGTTCTTCATGGACGGCACCGTCGAGGGCGGCACCGCCTGGCTGGAGCACGCCGACTGCCACGGCCAGGGCACCGACGCCTTCTGGCCCGACCCCGCCGCGTACTCCGCCGCCGTGCGCCACCTCCACCGCGCCGGCGTCGGCACCGCCACCCACGCCATCGGCGACGCGGCCGTCCGGCACGTCCTCGACACCGTGGAAGGCCTCGGTACGGGCGGTCCCCGCCACCGGATCGAGCACATCGAGACCGTCCCCGACGACCAGCTCGGCCGCTTCGCCGCGCTCGGCGTCGTCGCCTCCATGCAGCCCCCGCACACCGCGTACACCCGCGCCGACCACACCGACGAGTGGTCCAAGCGGCTCGGCGAGGAGCGCGCCGCCCGCGCCTGGCGCTGCCGCGACCTGCGGGACGCCGGCGCGCACCTCGCGCTCGGCTCCGACTGGCCCATCGCCCACTACGACGCCCGGCAGGTCCTCGCCACCGCGCAGGCCCCGCGCGGCGCCGCCTCGGCCCACCGCGGGCTCACCGGCCTGATGGCCCTGGAGGGAATGACCACGCACGCGGCGGTCGCCGCGGGGGAGGAGACGGTCGCGGGCCGGATCGCCCCGGGCTTCCGGGCCGACCTCGCCGCCTTCGCCGTGGACCCGGTGGAGGCCCCGGCGGACGAGACGGCCGAGGCCCCGGTCCGGCTGACGGTCGCGGGCGGCCGGGTCACGTACCGGAGCTGACCGGCGGGATCAGCGGTGGGAGCCGACCTGCTCCTCGGCCTCTTCCTCCGCGCGGTCCGTCCCCCTCACCGGGGGCGGACCGCTCCGCCGCGGGGTCGACGCCAGCGGCTCCACCAGCTTCGGCAGCCGGTGCGGGCGCGAGCCGTACCAGAAGTACGAGACGGCGAAGCCGAAGGAGAGGCAGAGCACGCCGCCGACCGCGTCCATCCAGAAGTGGTTGGCGGTGGCCACGATGACGACCAGGGTCGCCACCGGGTAGAGCAGGCCGAGGATCCTCGCCCAGGGCGCCCGGGCCAGCAGGAAGATCGTGACTCCGCACCAGAGCGACCAGCCGATGTGCATCGACGGCATCGCCGCGTACTGGTTCGACACGTGCTTGAGGTTCCCCGAGGCCATCGAGCCCCAGGTGTGGTGGACGAGCACCGTGTCGACGAAGTTCTGGCCGGTCATGAGCCGGGGCGGCGCGAGCGGGTACAGGTAGTAACCGACCAGCGCCACGGCGGTGGTGGCGAACAGAACGGTACGGAACGCCGCGTAACGGCCCGGATGCCCTCGGTACAGCCACACCAGCACACCGATGGTCACGACGAAGTGCAGCGTGGCGTAGTAGTAGTTCATCGAGACGATCAGCCATGTCACCGAGTTCACGGCATGGTTGACGGCGTGCTCGAAGGCGAGACCGAGGGACTCCTCGGTCTTCCAGATCCAGTCGGCGTTCCTGAGCGCCTCGGCCTTCTGCTCCGGCACGGCGTTGCGGATGAGCGAGTACGTCCAGTAACTCACCGCGATGAGCGCGATCTCGAACCAGATCGTGGGACGCCGGGGCGTGTGCGCGCGCAGCCGCGCGAACCTGCCCTCGTCGGCCGCGATGGGTGACGACGGGGTCGTCCGGCTGTCCAAGCTCTTCACGGTCGTTTCACCCATAGCGAGAGAGTCTGCCAGATCCCGTCCCCCCGACCGATCATCCCTCGGTCGGGTTCGGGGTGCACCCGCTCCATCTCAGGAAGGAGTGCGCGCGGGCGCCGGAGCCGATGCGGTCGAACCGCGAACCACCAGCTCAGGCATGAAGACGAACTCGGAGTGCGGGGCCGGAGTGCCCCCCACCTCCTCGAGCAGCGCGCGGACCGCGGCCTGCCCCATCGCCTGCACCGGCTGCCGGATGGTGGTCAGCGGCGGATCGGTGAAGGCTATGAGCGGAGAGTCGTCGAAGCCGACCACCGAGACGTCCCGGGGGACGTCCAGACCCTGCTGCCGGGCCGCCCGGATCGCGCCGAGCGCCATCATGTCGCTCGCGCAGACGACCGCCGTGCAGCCGCGGGAGATCAGCGCCCCCGCCGCCGCCTGGCCGCCCTCCAGGGTGTACAGCGAGTGCTGGATCAGCGCCTCGGACTCCTCCGGGGCCAGACCGAGCCGCTCCTGCATGCCCTGCTGGAAGCCCTCTATCTTGCGCAGCACCGGCACGAACCGCTTCGGGCCGACGGCCAGACCGATCCGGGTGTGGCCGAGCGCGGCCAGGTGCGTCACGGCGAGCCGCATCGCCGCCCGGTCGTCGGGCGAGACGAAGGGGGCCTGGACCTTCGGGGAGAAGCCGTTGAGCAGGACGTACGGGACGCCCTTGCCGCGCAGCTGGTCGTAGCGCGTCATGTCGGCGGTGGTGTCGGCGTGCAGGCCGGAGACGAAGATGATGCCGGCGACACCCCGCTCCACCAGCATGTCGGTGAGCTCGTCCTCCGTGGACCCGCCGGGGGTCTGGGTGGCCAGGACCGGCGTGTACCCCTGCCGGGTCAGGGCCTGCCCGATGACCTGGGCGAGGGCGGGGAAGATCGGGTTGTCCAGCTCGGGGGTGATGAGGCCGACGAGGCCCGCGCTGCGCTGGCGCAGCCGTACGGGACGCTCGTAGCCGAGCACGTCGAGCGCGGCAAGGACGGATTCGCGGGTGGCGGCGGCCACGCCCGGCTTGCCGTTGAGCACGCGGCTGACTGTGGCCTCACTGACCCCCGCCTGGGCTGCGATGTCTGAGAGCCGCGCGGTCATGAAGGTGGACTGTACCGGTCACGGGGCGTATTGCCCACCGCTCCCTCACAGACTGTTGCGGCACGACGCTTGCGCAAGCTCTTGCAGTCCTTGCGGGCCGCTTGCGGGGGCATTCGGGCGGGAAAAGGGGCCGACCGCCCCTGTCAAGCGATCCTTCGGCAACCTTAGGGACACGCGCATGTAACGATCGGCGGGTCTTGCAGAAAGTTCTCGCAAGGTCTTTCGGCGCGTTTTCATCCCTGTTACGTTCCTGGCAACCCGGAGCGCCGCGAGGGAGCGGTCGCAATGAGGAAGGTTCCAGCCCCTCGTCTTCCCCGGGATCATTGAAGGAGTTCACATGCGGCGTGGCATAGCGGCCACCGCGCTGGTCGCGGCCCTGGGCGTGACCCTGGCGGCGTGCGGCGGAAGCGACAGCGGTTCCAACGGCGGCGCGAAGGGCTCGGGCGAGCTCTCCGGCACCGTGACCTGGTGGGACACCTCGACGGTCGGCTCCGAGGACAAGGTCTTCAAGAAGATCGCCGAGGAGTTCACGAAGAAGCACCCCAAGGTCACCGTCAAGTACGTGAACGTGCCGTTCGGCGAGGCGCAGAACAAGTTCAAGAACGCCGCGCAGTCCGGCTCCGGCGCGCCCGACGTCATCCGCTCCGAGGTCGCCTGGACCCCCGACTTCGCCAGCCTGGGCTACCTCGCCCCGCTGGACGGGACCGCCGCCCTCAAGGACTCCGACGACTTCCTGAAGCAGGCCACCGCCTCGACGAAGTTCAACGGCAAGACCTACGCGGTCCCGCAGGTCATCGACTCCATGGGCATCTTCTACAACAAGAAGATCTTCAAGGACGCCGGCGTCGAGGTCCCCAAGAGCATCGACGAGCTCAAGTCCGTCTCCGCCAAGATCAAGCAGAAGACCGGCAAAACCGGCCTCTACCTGCGCGGCGACGACCCGTACTGGTTCCTCTCGTTCCTGTACGGCGAGGGCGGCGACATGGTCGACGCCGAGAAGAAGACCGTCACGATCGACAACGCCCAGGGCGTCAAGGCCCTCGCGACCGTGAAGGACCTGGTCGACTCCAAGGCGGCGATCACCGACGCCACCAACGGCTGGGACAACATGCAGGCGTCCTTCAAGGACGGCAAGGTCGCCATGATGATCAACGGCCCGTGGGCCGTCACCGACACCTACGCCGGCAAGGAGTTCGCCGACAAGGCGAACCTCGGCATCGCGCCGGTCCCGGCCGGCTCGGCCGGCCAGGGCGCCCCGCAGGGCGGCCACAACCTCGCGGTCTACGCGGGCTCCAAGAACCTGGACGCCTCGTACGCCTTCACCGAGTACATGACCTCGGTCGAGACCCAGACGCGGATCGCCAAGGAGCTCAGCCTGCTCCCGACCCGCGAGTCCGTCTACATCAAGCCGGACGTCGCGACCAACGAGATGATCGCCTTCTTCAAGCCGGTCGTCGACAAGGCCGTCGAGCGCCCCTGGATCCCGGAGGGCGGCAGCCTCTTCGAGCCGATCAAGGTCGAGTACACCAAGGTCCTCACCGGCCAGACCACCCCGGACGCCGGCGCCAAGGCGATCGGTGACTCGTACCGCAAGCTCCTGAAGGACTGGAAGTAAGAAAGAAGGCAGGCCGGCTCATGGCTGTGGACAGTCCCAGCCAGTCGGTGGCGAAGGCCGCGGGCGACCACGTCG
>NZ_JBSHDU010000089.1:0-34177 GCF_053616475.1 Streptomyces sp. NPDC055815
GAGCGGGGAGAAATCTGGCCGTACGCGGGGAATCCCGTGGCCATCAGTGGGGCGGTAAATGGCCGCCTATGGGGAGCTTGTCATGGCCGCCGTCATACGCCGTCTCCCTGGAGAGGGTCCAGGAGGCGCTGGGCGGCATCTCCACTTCCCTTGCCGGGCGGCGCCGCGATGCCGCCGCCGAGCTGATCGCCGGTGGCTACACCGGCTGACCTCACGACGTCTACCCGAAGGACGGCACCCGCCCGGGGTGCCGTCCTTCGGGCTGTTCGGGAGAGGTCCAGTACCTGCGTCGCAACTGCTCTTCATCGCTCCAGAGACGGCGGGTGTCCTGTCTCAATCCTCTCGGGGTACGGCAACGCCTCGACCAGCAGTGCTTCGAATCGGCTGAGACGCCGAAGGGGCAGTTGTCTCAGGGTACGAAGGGCCGATACCTCAGAAGCAGGCTGCCCCGGCTGACTGAGACGGGACAGATGGGTCTACATCGCGGAATGCCCTTGCAGCTGGCACTACGAGAGCTTCCGCGGCGACTGGCAGTTCATCGCCCTCGCCCACGCCTGGCTGAAGGGGTAGCAGCGGTGTTCACGCCGCCCGCCACCATCGGCGGCGCTGCGGCACTGTCGGCGCCACGTCTTCCTCGGACTTCAGCAATGCGCGTGCGGCCTCGATGAAAGCCGCCAGAGCGTCATTAAGAACCTGGGCGTCAGCGTGTCTCTGCAGGGGCCATGGTCCGGTGATGCCCGGGACCCCTGTGCTACGCAACGCGGTCATTTCAAGGCGTGCCATGAGTCCACCGTGCCGAGCTTCCCCCACAAAAGTATCGGCGCTGCGCAGCACTGCGTCGGCCGCAGCCGCAACATCCCCGGACGCGATGAGGTCAATCTCGGCCTTCCTCAAAGTCACCGCCTGATAGGCGGCCGTCACCTGGCCGTAAAGACCCGCATCGTTCTCGGTGTAGAGGCGTCCGTACAGCTGCATCAGCTCGCGGACACTCCGGACGAACTCCGCGATCTGGACCTGCCGGACGGTCCACAAGGCGGCTACACGTTGGGCCTCGGCTGCGATCCGTGCCGCTTCACGGGCCGCCGCCGCCTGGTCCCGGCCACCGTTCGCCTGAATCTTCGCCCCGATCACGCTGCCGAGGAGGGCGCCGATTAGAGCGAGGACTGCTACGAGGCCGGTGAAGATCTCAGGGTTGTCCTCGAAGTACTTCCTGAACACATCCACCGGCACATCTTGCCGAACCAACTTGGGCCGCGTGAGCGGGCTTCCTGCCAACTGAACCGGAGAACAGCTGAGCCAGATCGTCGCCGTCCCCGCCACCGGGGGGTTCTACGTTAAGGACGGCGTCGTGCTGCGTGCTCCGAATCGGCTGAAACGCCGAAGGGACAGTTGTCTCAGCCGCGCTGAGGCACCTCGCACGGGCCCTGGGCGGCGCGTGGTGACCCGCCCTGTCTCAGAGCTTCTGGGGTACGAAGGGCCGATACCTCAGAAGCACTGAGACTGCCCCGCACTCACTGAGACGGGACAGCGGGGAGGCGTTGACACCGGTCGGTCATTGGCCCGCTCCGTCCTCTTTACGGCGTAAAGAGGACGGCGGGAGCATCAAGTCACCGAGCTTCTTTACGGCGTAAAGCATGCGGTGTGCCTCAAACGAGGCCTCGGTCGTTAAGCTCCATGCGCGAGATCCGAACACCAGCAACACCAGGAGCGGCGAATGGCCGGCGCGCAGAACGAACAACTCTCCGTCGCGGAGCGGCGGCGACGGCTTGAAGCCGAGCGGGCAGCCGAGCAGGCCGCGGCTGGTTCTGGTGGTAGTCCGGAGGTGGCCCTTGCCGAGCTCGCGCACAATCCCCGCAACGCGCGAGCGGAACTTGAGGAAATTCAAGGCCTTGCGGACACGTTCGAGACCGTCGGTCTTCTGCAGCCGTGCGTCGTTGTCCCTGCGGTGACCTTCCGGGCTGCGTTCCCCGAGGGCGAAGCCGAGATCGGTGCCGCCCGCTACGTCGTCATCGGAGGCAACCGGCGCCTCGCCGCAGCACACGTCGCAGGCCTCAAGGCGCTGCCGGTCCTGGTGAACACCAAGGCGAAGACCCGCCGGGACATCCTCATTGCCGCAGCCACCGAGAACCTCGCCCGGGAGGAACTCAAGCCCCTGGAAGAACTCGCCACGATCGAGGACCTGAAGGTGGAGCTCGGCACCTACGAGGCGGTGGCCCAACAACTGGGCAAGACTGCCGGGTGGGTGTCCCAGCGCAGGCGGCTCCACCACCTACAGCCGGAAGTCCGTGAGGCCCTGGAGTCCCGGGCTGAGGGTATGACGATCGAACTGGCCCGAGAGCTCGGCAAGATCAAGGACCGTGACCGGCAGCTCAAGGCCTGGGACGACGAACGGCGCCTCGCCGTCGAGCGTGCTGCCAGCCCCGAGGGTGAGAAGAAGGGGCGCGAAACCAAGAAGAGTCGGAACCGAGTTCCAGCCCAAGGCGGGTCGAACGCGGCGACCGAGCTCGACGCCCAGGCCAAGGCACGCCGAGAGGCCTGCGCTACCGTCGTCGCGGCCGCAGCCGGCGACTTGGCCCGCGCCCAGATCATCGCGCTCCAGTCTCCTGCCGCGCCCGACGAGGCGATCGCGCTCGCCGCGCACTGGCTTACCGAGGCTGGCGCAGACGCCTCGGCTCTGAACCTGTCTGCCCTCGCGGGAGATGAAGGCACCGAGCGTCAGCAGCAGGCCGCACTCGCACTCGCGCTCGCCCACTGCGAACTCCACATGACCCGTGCCAACGGGAGGGACGCCGCCCACGCCCGCGCGTACGAGGAGTGGCTGGCCTCGCACGCCGACTTCCAGCTTGCCCCGACGGCGTAGATCCGGAGAGACACGTGACCACCGACCTCCACGCCCTGCCCGAAGACACCGGCCGCAAGACCCGCGTCCTGACGCTAGCCAGCGGGTCGGCCGGCTCCGGAAAGAGCACCCTCGCCGCAGCGCTTGGCCACACCGCCGCCATGCGGGGCAAGAAGATCTGCGTCATCGGGCTGGACCGCCAGCGGGACCTTTCGCGACTCCTCGGCTACGACAACCCAGACAGCGATGAAGAGCTGCCCACGCTCAACGATGTCATCGATGGTGTTTGCACCCTGGCCGAGGCGATCGTTCCCGCACGGAACAGCAGGACCCGAGAGCCGATCCCGGGCCTCTGGCTTGTGCTGGAGTCCGGCAAGCTCGACAGCTTGTCGACCAGGCTTGCGGGCGAGACCGCGAGGGAGCTTTGGCTCTTCCGGCTGATTCCCCAGCTGCGAGGACGCTTCGACATCGTCCTCCTGGACTGCCCCGGGAACCTGGACCTCGGAACCCAGGGCGCGCTCATTGCCGGCGATGAGATCATCGGCTGCACCAAGTCCCAGCTGAAGGAAGCCCGTGGACTGACCGAGCTCGAAGACAAGATCGCCGTGCTGTACGCCTCCTTCGGTTTCATGGGCATGCGGAACGGACTCGACTGGGTCGTCATAGGGGAAGGCGTCACCAGCGACTCTCAGGGCAAGGTCTACCGAGACATCGAGAAGCAGGTCCGGGACGCGTACGGCGGCCTCGTCGTGGAGCCCACCGTCCGCACCGATGTCAAGGTCCCCGAGGCGTACTCCGCATCCCTTCCGATCACGCTCTACAACCCCAAGTCCGATGCGGCTGTTGCCTACACCAAGATCGGCAAGAAGATGAAGCTGTACCGCTGACTCTTTACGCCGTAAAGAACCCGGCCTCGCGCGAAGGATGCGCGAGGCCGGTCCTTTATGTGTGTCGGATACCGGGGGAGTCCCACCCTCTGGTGCGGCGGATCCTGGCCGAGCCGGTCCTGTGGGTCATGGAGCTGTCCCCTGTCGGCTCCGCCGGGCGGCGGGTGAGGTTGGGCAGAGCGCAGATCTGCCGCCGCCGCGCGGATGCCGCCTGCCCTGTCTCGGCGTCCGGGCCGCCGTCCGGGCCTTTCCGCTCAACCGGTGGGCTGACCCGACCGGCGTGTTTGCAAGCGTGGCGTACAGCAGATGGCGTTGGCAGTCGCAGCAGAGGACCGCCGGCGCCCTTTGCTGCCTGCTGGGGCGTCAGCCTCGCGGTCGCTCGGTGAGGCAGGCGAAATTCCGTCGCCGAGGGCACCAGAACCAGCCGAAACTGCTTTAGAATTCTGAAAGTACTTGCAGAATACGGAGGTTGACGGCCAATCTGAAACCACTTGCAGGGTGATGAGGGCCCTGGTGAACCCGGAAGGAAGACACTGGTGACCACCACGACCACCGCAATCGCGATCCGCCCACTGCCCGCGAACTGGGCCCCGCCGGCCGACTGGAAGCGCGACGACGCCGCCGTCGACCCCGACAACCCGCGCGGTGAGCGGGAACTCACCGGCTACCGCGCCGGCGTCGCCTTCGTCCTCGACACCGATCAGCGTGACCTCTCGGTCTACCCCGTCGCCGAGGGTGCCCCCGGCGACGAGGTGCCCGGCGAGTTCGTCACCTACCAGCACACCCGCAACGGCGTCGCCCCGGCCGTCCTCCAGATCGGCGTCATCCGTCTGAACACGTCGCTCGACCTGGCCCGAGCGGACCGGATCAACTCGGTCTTGGAGGAGGTCCGGCCGCTGGCGCAAGAGATCGCGGACAACCTGCTGCCCGTGCCCGGGACGACCGGCCGGGACTGGACGGCCCGCGCCTACGACGCCTGCCGGTCCGCCGAGCACCTCCTCAACCGCTACCCGTACCGCGGCACCGAGCACGACTTCCCGTACCTCCGCCACTGCTACGCGGTCGACGCTGCCCCCGTGCTGGCCGCCTTCCCCGACCTGATCAACAGGTCCTGGGCGGAGTCCACCGACCAACAGCTTCAGGACGCCGCCGTCGCGCTGGAAGGCCGGCTGTACCAGCTGTACAAGGACAACCCCGACTCCGAGGTCCTGAAGCGGCTGATCGAGATGAGCCTCACCGGCGCCCCGCTCTCCGACAGGGACGGCCGCCCGGTGATGGACGTCCGGGTCCACGGTGCCCGTGCCTGGCTCCACGCCTACCGCCGCGACCAGGCCGCCGGCCTCACCCCGATGGACGCCGCCCGCTGGGACGGCGCCGCCCACCACGCCCTCCACATCGCCGACGACAGCACCGACGCCGAACTCGCCGCCGTAGCCCGTCGGGCCGAACGCGACGCCGCCGCGCAGGGCGTCAAGCTCCTCGCCGCCGACCAGTGGGCCCACACACTCCGCACCGACCGCCGCACCGCCATCCGCACCCAGCTCGCCGAACTGCGCGACCAGATCGGGGCCCTGGAAAACCATCTCAAGCCCGCCCGCAAGCGCCGCACCGTGCTGGTCACCCGCGTCCTGGCCTGGGGAGAGGAGGACACCGACTCCGCCCTCGGCCGCGCCTCTGGCCTCTCCCACACCGCCGTCGGCACCATCCGCTCCTCTCTGGACACCACCGAGGACCAGGGCAAGGGGACGGAGTAACCGCGTACGGGCTGGCCGACGCCGCACGCGGGTTCACCAGCCGGCGACTGGTCGTCGACCTGGTCCACAGCGACCGGGACAATGCCGTGATCGCCCGCTGACGCGACCCGGCCACATAGGAAGGGCGCCCGCAGCCATTGGAGCTGGCTGCGGACGCCCGCCCACCAGGATACGGACCGCCCCGGCGGGCCCACCAACAGGAGGGGAAGTGCGGTGAAGGACGCGGACGTCGTTCCGGTCAGGCTGTCCGAGCACGAGCACGAGGAGATCCTGGCGTCGTACATCCTCCCCGCCTGGACCAAGGACGCCGTCCCACAGGAGCAGCCCGTGGCCGTGCTGGTCGGCGGACCTCCCGGCAGCGGAAAGTCCATCGCGTGCCAGGTGCTCAAGGCGATGCTCGACCGGCGGGGCGGCGCGGTGCTGATCGGCCGAGACCTCTACAAGTCCGCCCACCCCGCCTACCGGCGTCTCCTGCACAGCGACGACCGCACCGCGGGCGTGCGGGTACGACCGGACGTGCTGCGGTGGCAAACGGAGGTCGAGGAGTACGTACGCACGCGGCGGTTCGACGCGCTGGTCGAAGCCCCTGTCGTCGACCCCGAGCAGGCCCGCGCCTACCGGGACGCGGGATACCGCGTCGAGGTGGTCGTGGTTGCCGAGGCGGAGGCCGTGACACAGCTGAGCGTGCTGGAGCGCTACATGGCCCAGGTTGCCGAGGACGGCGCAGGCCGGTACGTGTCCTGGGACAACCACGACCAGTGCGTGCGCCGCCTACCCGAGTCGCTGGAGACCATCGAGCGTGAGCGGCTCGCCGACCGGGTGATGGTGGTACGGCGCGACCTTCAGGTGCTCTACGACAACCAGCTGACCGGCCCGGCCCCGACCGTCGGCGCGCACCAGGCGCTGCAGGCGGCCCGGGCACGGCCGTGGACGGCACCGGAGACCTGGCGGTTCAGGCGTCAGGTGACCGCCCTGGAACAGCAACTGCACCCCGCGGTGAGCACGCCGGAACGGCGGCTCACGGTGGCCGCCGGTCTGGAGCGGGCCGCCGCGCTCGCCGAGCCGGTGCGCCGCATCGCCCAGCCGCTCGCGGTGCCGCCCGGGGTCGACTACCACCGGCTCTCCGCCGACGAGCACCGCTTCGTCTTCGACGAGCTGATCGTGCCGATGTACCTGAGCGGCATCACGGCGCACGAGCAGCCGGTGACGCTGTACGTGATGGGCCCGCAGGGCGCGGGGAAGTCCTACACGGCCCGCACGCTGCGCCGCGTACTGCGCGCCCGCCGGCCCGTCCGGATCGAGGGAGGTCTGTTCAAGTCGATGCACCCCGACTACCGCCGGCTCCTGGAGGAGGACCCGCGTACGGCGTCGGCCCGGATCCGTCCCGACTATCGGTCCTGGCAGCACAAGGCCGAGCAGTATGTGCGCGAGTGCCGGGGCGACCTGCTGATCGAGATCGCCCCGGACAACATTGCCCACTTCCTCGACGGGGCACGGCGGGACCATGCGGCGGGGCGCCGCGTGGAACTGATCGTGCTGGGGATGCGGGCCGCCGACAGCCGACTGGGGATCGCGGCCCGGTGCGCGGGCGTGGCCCGCATCGGCGGCACCCCCCGCTTCACCCAGGCCGCCGCGCACGACCGCACGTTCGCCCTGCTCGCGGACGTGGTCCGCGCGGCCGAGCAGGTGCCGGACCTCGTCGACTCCGTCGCCGTCATCCGCCGCGACCTGACCGCGGTGTACCGCAACGCGCGCCTTGCAGACGGCGCCTGGGCGAAACCGCCGAGGGGCGGGGACGTGGTCGCGGCGGAGCAGCAGCGCCCCTATACCGCGGCCGAGGCGGGCCCGTTCTGGGCGCTGCTTCGACAGGTGCAGGGCGAGCTGCCTCAGTACCACCGCGAGCTGGTCGAGATCGCCGCGCTGGCCTGGCCGTTGATGCCCGCCGGCTTGCAGCCACGCGCGCTGGCGTCCACGATCCCCACCGCGCCGCTTCCCGTCCTGCGCTACTCCCGCAGTTCCTTCACACGGGCCGCGTAACGGGCCGCGATCTCGGCGACCTCCTCCGCATCGGCATCCTGGAGGGCCTGGCGGTCGGCGGCGCAGGCCGCCAGGCCCTCCTTCAAGACCTTCAGCCGCTCGGGGTCGGGAGTGCCGGCGCGTCGTTCGGCCATGAGCTGCTCGGCGTACCAGGAGTTGACCTCCTGCACCTGCTGCTCGACTTCCTCGGGAGTGATGGGCTCAGACAAGGTGGTGTCCTTCCGCTGGGTATCGATCTGGTGGTGGGGCGTCATTGTCCCTGGCTGAGACCATGCGGCCGGGCGGCCGGTGTTGCCGAAAGCCACCGTGCGGCAGGGTCGGTGCACGTAGGTTGCTGTCGATGTTGATCTTCTCTTGGGGGTGTCGTGGCGCGGGATCTGCGGATGCTGTTCGGAGCGAATGACCGGTCGGTGGCGGCCGAGGAAGCGTTCACGAACCGTCAGGCTCAGTGGCAGGCCGTCGTGGCCGCCCTCACCGATCACCTTCACCGCGTCGCCAGCCCCACGTTCGACGTCGAGGACTTCGCCAGTCCGCGGCACAACGTCCTGGTCGCCCACGGGGTCGGCGGGATCGGGAAGTCGACGTTCTCCCGCAAGATCGAGGCATCGCTCGCCCACTCCGAAGGACGACCGGCGCAGTGGACCGCGCCCGCGTGGCCGATCGAGAAACTGCTCCCCGTACGCATCGACCTGGCCCGCTCCACCGGCATCGACTTCGAGCGAGTCGTGCTGTCGATCCGCCTGGCCGTCGCCTCCCTCGGACGGCCCATGCCCGCCTTCGACCTTGCCCTGCGCCGCCACTGGGAACGCAACCACCCGGGCGAGCCGCTGGAGGAGTACCTGCGGCGCGGAGGGCTGTTCAGCCGCTTCAGTAACGCGGTCAATCTGCCGAGCCAGCTGCAGTCCTCACTCTCCGACGTCGCCCAGGCCCTCGCCATGCCCGGCACCGTCGGAGGCGCCGTCGGCCATCTCACCACCGCCCTGGTCGGCGCCCTGCGCGAGCGGCGCCAGACCGTACGCGCACTGGCCGGCTGCGCCCGCCTGGCCGACATCCTGGAGGCCGAACCCGACCTGGAGACTCTGAGCTTCGCTGCCCACCTGCTCGCCTGGGACCTGCACCAGCTTCCCGCCGACCAGCGCGTCACCCCGGTCGTCCTCTTCGACAGCTTCGAAGAAGTCGGGACCCGCACCCACCGCGACTTCGAACGGCTGCTGCAGCGCATCGTGTGGCTGATGCCCAACGCGTTCTTCGTCATCACCGGACGTGACCGTCTGCAGTGGGCCGAGGACGGCCTGCACGGACAGCTCGACTGGACCGGACCCACCGCCTGGCCCGGCCTGGCCGGCCATGTGCCCGGCGCCCGCGCCCACCACGGCCCCGTACGGCAGATCCTGGTCGGCGACTTCTCACCCGCCGACTGCGACGACCACCTCGCCCGCCGCCTGGCCACAGGCGGGCAGCCCCTGATCGGGCCCGACCTGCGCGCCGCCATCACCGACCGCTCCTACGGCCTGCCCCTCTACCTCGACCTGGCCGTCATGCGCTTCCTGGAGATACGGCGCAGCGGACGCGTCCCACAACCAGACGACTTCGGCGACTTCCCCGCCCTCATCTCCCGCACCCTCAGCGACCTGACCAGCGACGAACGCCACGTACTGCGCTCGGTGTCGCTGCTGGACGCCTTCTCCGTCTCCCTGGCCACCCAGGTCGCCGGCCTCACCCACGATGCGGCGGCCCTGCGGCTGACCGAGCGGCCCTTCATCCGCGAAGACCAGACGGGGCTGTGGCCCTTCCACCTCCACCAGGTCGTCCGCTCCGCGATCCGCAACGCCGAGGACCACACCGACGACCGCTGGTCCGAACAGGACTGGCACCGCGCCGCCACCCGCGCGCTGACGGCGCTGGGCCAGGAATGGGCCCACGGTCCGCGCCGGGACCGCACGGTCCTGATCGGCGTTCTGCGCCAGGGCCTGCGCCTGGCCCGTGACTTCAATCTCGCCGAACTCGGCTGGCTCACCGACGCCGCGTTCTCCTACATCGGCGACTCCGTGTGGGAACCGCTCGACCCACCAGCCCACGGCCACCACGGCACCGAGCTGTCCACCCCGGCCGACGCGCTCGTCGAAACCCTCAGCGCCCTGGCCCGCCGCCAGCGCGAACACCGCGCCCGCACCGTCCAGCGGCTCACCGCCGTCATCGACTCCGGCCTGCTGCCCGCCGAACTGCAGGAGATGCCGATCTACTACCGGGCCAAGGCACTGCGCGACATCGGACGCGACGAGGACTCACGCCGCGGCTACCAGCAGGTCGCCGACCACGGAGGCCGCCTGGCCGCAGCCGCCCGCCGCGGACTGGCCCAGGCCGCCCGCCTCGCCGGCGACTTCCCCACCTCCCTCGCCGCCGCCCAGCAGCTCGGGTGGGAGGGCCGCCACCAGCGCGTCCTCGGCGACCTCTACTGGGTCCAGGGCGAACCCGAACGCGCCGCCGAGGCGTACCTGGCCGGGCGCCTCGAAGCCGAACAGCACGCCAAGGCCGGCGAAGCCGCCCACAATCAGGCCATGCGAGTCGTCGCGGTCGCCTTCACCGACCCCGGCAAGGCGGACGACGAACTCGACCTTGCCCAGCAGCTCCTCGCCAACCTCGACCTGCGGGCCACCACGATCAACGCCGCCATCGCCTCCCTCATCCGCGACGCCGGCAACCCCACCCTCGACGACCGCGTCCGCGCCCTGCGCAGCGAACTCGACGACGCTGGCCTCACCTCCATGACGCCCACCCTCGACATCGCCGTCGCCTTCCACCAGGCCGTCCAGGGCAACCACGAGGCGCTGAACGCCACCATCGCCCGGCTCCGCGAACGGACCAGCACCGGCACGTTCGCCTACTACATCGACATCGCGCACTTCATGGCCGACCTGCCGTTGCCCGATGACCACACCCCGCCGCGCTGGCTGGACAGCGAAGCAGCGACCCGTGGCCGGTGGCGGGCCCTGGTCACCGCTCGCCGCGAACTGCTGCGCACCACGCGGTAGCCCGCCATCGCGCGCCCTGGAGTCACGCCCGCCCGGGGCCCCGCCGACCGCTGGCCAGCGGGGCCCCGTTCGTCAGGGGGCGAGGGTGTAGTGGACGACCGCGTTCTCGCACGGGCCGGTCGCGTACACCTTCAGGGCGTCGGCCTCGCCCTGGTCCGCGGACAGACCCCAGCGCAGCTTCGTGCCCACCCATTCGGAGAGGTAGCGGCACGTCGCCTCGGGGGACGGCGGCATCCACTCGGCCGGTTCCTGGTCGGCCTTCTGACGGTTCGACCGGGCACTGACCGCGACGAGCGAGGTCGAGGTGCCCTGATCGTTCGCGTACGCCTCACGACGCTTCGCATCCCAGTTCGAGGCCCCAGAGTCCCAGGCCTCAGCGAGCGGCACCATGTGGTCGATGTCGAGCTTCGTCGGGTCGTCGATGAGCTGCTCGTCGTAGTACGAGCGCCACAGGCCGCCGGACAGCTTGCAGCCCGCACCGACCGTCGGGGCCTCGATCGCCTCAGCCAACAACACCTCGGCTCGCGTGTTACAGCCGTCCCCGAGGTCCAGGCCCGCGTTCCAGTGCTTGAACTTCGTCCGCTCGTATCCCTCCCTGCTCTCGTCGGCGACGGGGATCTGCCCCACCGCCTCGCTCAGCATCAGGACTTCGGCGGCGGCCGGTGCCGCGGGCGCGGCGAGCGCGGCGTGGGGTACGGCGAGGGGGGTCAGGGCGAGGGAGAGCGCGGCGAGGCCGCGAACCATGTTCTTGATCACGAAGGCATGGATAGCGGCCTGGCCTGCTCTTTGTCCGGCGATCGCCTCAAGTCTCGCCCAGGCGGGCGAGCCCGTTCACCGAAGAAGCGTCCCACTGCGGCCAGCCATGCCATCCGCGGGAAGTGACCCCATACGATGAGCATCGTGAACGAACGCCGCACACTGGGCCCCGGGCCGGAGAACCCCGACCGCGTCGTCGCTGCCGAGGCCGACCTCCACGAATTGATTCCGGGCAGTCGGTTCCCGAACCTCGACGAGCTGCGCGGCCGTGGCCTGTTCGAACCCCGTTCCGCGCCGGTGGCGGGCCCCGCGCCGCACCCTCGGCGCCGGCGGTCGCGCGCCCGGCGAGGCGGACGTCACCGACTGACCCGCCCCAGTTCTCGTATAGATACGGTGGGTGGCGTCTGCGCAGGACCTTCAATCTCGGTGCGCGCGGCGATGGGAAGCCGGAGAATCCGGGTCCATGAAGACGGAACAGTCCCTTCGGCGCTTCGGCCCCCAGTTCGTCGCCGAACAGCGCCACCGCTACGGCAAGCGCCCGCCGGAGAATCGGATGCTCTCCTATGACCTGGCGGTGCTCGACGAGTACGAGCCCTGGCGGATCTGGCTGGACGAGCAGCTTGCCCTCCTGCCCGAGGCCGCTGCAGACACCTTCGCCGCCAACCTGTGGCGCGACCAGAACTTCTGGCCCGACTTCATCGAGCTCGCCGCCGGCGCGGCTCTGCGGCGGCGAGGCTTCAGCGTGGAGTTCGAGCGGCAGTGGGGCACGCTGACACCGGACTGGACCGTCGTCGGTGAGAAGGGGGAGCCGGTCGCCCTGGTTGAAGTCCTCGCCCACAGTCCCCAGAAGGGGACGACAGCGAAGATCAGCGCGTGGCACGGACTGGTCGAGCGCCTCAAGCAGATACCGGTCCCTGTCGTCCTGACTGTGGGTGGTGACTCCTCACGCCCGCTCGACACCCCTGACGCGCGCACCTCGAAGAAGATCGCTCAGGATCTGCGCCGGGCGCTGCTCTCCCCTCTTGTGCATCAGGCCGTCTTCCGGAGCGAGGGCTACACCTTTCTGTTGAGGGCCGACCCGCGTACGGGTCAGGCCATGCGGCCCCCGGGGATGAGTACGATCCTCGTCCCCCCGAGCAACATGGCCGGTGTCGTCTCCGCGCAGCCGGTCACCGCCGGGATCGAAAAGAAGGTCAGCAAGTACCGTGCGCTCGCCCAGGAGGCCGGACTCCCGCTGATCGTGGCGGCCGGTGCCGACAAGTTCACCGGTCTCCAGCTCCAGCACTTCGACGACCTGCTCCAGGGCGTCGCCACGCTCAGCGTGCAGTTCAACTTCGGTGACTCGTTCATCCACCACCCGGTCGAGGTCGATCCGTTCAACCCGCCGCGCTGGACCATGCCTCCTGAGCTGGCTGGCGTGCTCTGGGTGGACAACGAGTTCCCCTTCACCACCGCCTGGCGCCCCAACCGCGCCGCGGCAACCCCCGCGCCTACCGCTCTCGCGGTCCAGGAGACTGATTCATCCCACCCGGTCACGGCCAATCCGGCAGCGGGCGAAGAACAGGTTGCCTGAGCCTGAACCCAACGGGGTATCAGATCGCGCGACGTCCTTCTGTGCTTCGTACGGTGGTTGGTAGGACGCCCCTCAGGACGGGTGTGCCCACGAGCCGGTCCCGCGTTCCGCACGTGCGCGGGACCGGTGTTCTGACGATGCCTTGAACGTCTCGTTGCGAGCGCCCGGGGCTCAGCGGGTGTGTGCCCTGACCTGCCGTGGTAAGCAGACCCGAGGCCGCCAGTGCGGACACACCACCACGCTTACCAGCAGGTCAGCGGCTACTTACCACGCTACTGACCATGAGGAGTTATGGCGTTGTGACAGCCGGGTGGCCTGGGTGGTCAGCGGCACGGTGAGCACGCCGTCGAAGAGTGGGGCATCGACCCCGACGAGCTCTTCGAGGAGCCACCGATGCCCCCCTCCCCGCTGCACCGCGACCGGCGTGCACCCTCTGCCCCAGCCGGCGGCCGGACAGTCCGGAAGACCTCCGTACTGCGTGTCCGGCGTGCGGCTCTGACCCGATTCGGTGTGTGGGCGGCGCTCGCTGCCGGGCCCGTCGCGCTCCTCGCGAGCTGCGGCCGCCCTGCCCCGACCGCCGCCGAGCGGCCCGCGACCGTGACCCGGACCGTCCAGCCGGAGACCGCCGGCGAGAGCGGCCCGGCCGGGTACGCCGAGCTCGTCCTTGACCTGTGGCTGGACGCCGGCTCGGACGTAAACGGCGCGGCGGCCCGGCAGCTACGGGTGCTCGCGCCATCGGTACGGATCCCGGAATGGGGGCGGCGGGCGGTGGCCGTCGAGCGGCTCGCCGCAGTGCGGACCGTTCGACAGAACGCCGGCTGGGCCGTCACCGTCGCCGCCCAGTTCACACAGGCCGCTGAGACGCCCGAGCACGGGAGCGCCACCGGGCTGCGGTACTTCACGATCCCCGTCATCCTCCAGGAGCCCGGCCAGTCCGATGCCATGGGCTTCGCCGCGGCCGGAGCGCCGATGGAGGTCGCCGGTCCGGCCGCCGGGCAGATGCCCGCCTCTCCGTACGTCAGCTCCGTCGAGGACGGGCCGCTCGCCGACAGCGTGACGGGGTTCCTGACCGCGTTCCTGGGTGCGGAAGGCGGGGCGGACCGCTACCTCGCCCCCGGAGTGACCATGCCCCGCCCCGAGGCCGGCGGCTACATCGCGGTCGAGGTCGACCAGCTCCTGGCCGACCGCCGCACAGACGGCCAGGAGCGCAGCAGGGACGGCGCCACTGCCCGTGTCCGTGCCGAGGTGACCGCGACCGACAGCGCGGGCCGCAGGTGGCCGCTGTCGTACGCGCTGTCCCTGACGGCCCGCGCCGGCCGCTGGGAGGTCGCCTCGCTCGACTCTGGCCTCGGCGTGCCGTCCAGCGATCCGACGAAGCCGCCCGTGCCCTCCGTTGCCTCTTCCTCGTCCCGTTCCACCGCCCCGGCTGCGCCGGGCCGGACCCCCGCCTCCTGAAAGAGAGACCTTTCATGAACACCATCGACAACACCGTCGTGATGGCCGCCGCGTTCGAGGACATCGGCAACCACCTGTTCGGCATGGGGGAGACCTGGGCCGAGCGCGCGCTGAAGCTGTTCATCCTCGGCGCCGTCGTCATCACCGTCGTCCGGAAGATGAGCCTGAAGGCCGGCATCGGAGCCCTCCTCGGCCTGGTGGTCTGCCTGGGTATCTACAACTCCCGTACCGAGCTGTCCAACGCCTTCAAGGAGGAGTTGACCAGCCTCGGCTCCTCCCAGTCCGCGCCCGCCCCCACGGGCCGAGTCCACGCCGGATCTGACGGACAGGCCGGCGACAGCGAGCGCCCGGTATGAGCGGCACCGTCTCGGCCCGGGTCGGCCGCACCTACACCCGGGCCCGTACCCACCCGTGGGTGCTCGGCAAGATCGGCGACTTCGTCCTGTGGCTCGGCCCCTACAACGCGCCCCAGCTGATCATCGCCGCGACGGGGACGTTCCTGCTCATCAAGACCTTCTCGTGGTGGGCGGGGCCGCTCGGGCCGATCCCGGTCGTCGCGCTCGCGTTCGCGGTGTGGGCGGCCCGCGCCCAACGGATCGCGGGCCGGGCCCCGCTGTGGATCGCCTACGGCGTCCTGCAGCGGGCGTTCCAGCCCTCCACCGGCCGGATCGGCGGCCGCACCGCACGCGTCCCCAGGCCCCGATCGCTCACCGGCACGTTCCTGATCGAGCACACCCGCGCCCCGGCGCCCGCAGCGACCGGTCCCGCGGCCACGCTCCACACCTCTCCCTGTCCCCGCCCTCGGTCTTCGTCCCGGGGCGGGGGCCCGGCCCCCACCCCGCTGCAGCAGATGCTGCATGACCGATCGAAGGCAGCTGCGCGATGAAGCTCCCCATCCGCCACATCATCGACAACGTCGTGTGGTCCACCACCGGCACCGCCTGGGCGATCTGGTCAGTCACCCCGGCGGGATCCCGCTACATGGACGACCGCACCCGCGACGAGCTCGCCTCCCGGGTCACCACCCTGGTCCGCACCCTGCCCGGGGCCGCCCGCCTGTACGGGCTGTGTGCCCGGATGGATCCGGCCGAGGTCGTCGCGAAGACCGTCGAGGGCGTCGACTACCGACGCCACGAGGCGTGGGCGGAGGTCGCCCAGGAGCGGCTGCGACTGCTGGCGGGTGACGACTTCGACTCCCCGGTGGAGATGCACCGCCGGACCCTGTGGCTTGCCGTCCCCATCGAGCCGGCCGGGGCGAAGGCGGAGTGGACGGTCACGTTCGCGGCGGCGTGGGCGGAGCTGTCGGGCATGCTCGGCCTCGCCCCCGCGCCGGTCACGGCCCGCGAGGCCGCTGCCTGCAAGGAGCGTGTTGAACAGCTGGAGGCGGAGCTTGACGGCGGCCTGGAGCTGCGCCGGGCGCTGCCGGCGGAGATCGTGTGGATGCACCAGCACGCCGTCGCCCGCGGCCTGGAGGGCGAACTCCTCGGCCAGGCCGAGAAGTCACCGATGCGGGGCAGCCGGTTCGTACGAGGGCAGCTGAGGGCGCCATCGCACGCCGACCTCGGGCAGGTACGGCTCCTGGAAGGCGGCGACGGCCACCACACCGGCGACGAGACCGCCCGGGGGAGCGGCGGCAGCCGCACGCGGCGGGCCGGCCTGCTGGTCGGGCGCCGGTGGCTCCAGGTCGACTCCGAAGCCGGCACTTCCTACCAGGCGCACCTGGCGCTTGCGGAGATGCCCCGTCACTTCACCGCCGCTGGTGGCGACTTCCTTGCCGAACTCGACCGGATGCCGTTCGGCGTGGACTGGGTCGTCGACATGACTCTCGTCCCGGCCGAGAAGGTGCTTGCCGCGGTCACGAAGAAGAAGCGCGACCTGGTCGACCAGGCCGACCAGTACGCGGCCCGGCGTGCGACGGGCCTGCCCGAAGACATCCACGACGCGGCCGACGACCTGGGCGACCTGGGCGCCCGCGCGTCGCGTACGAGCGTCGAGGTCGAGGTCCAGGCGGTCACCGTGATGACCGTGTGGGGCACCGGCCCGGCCGAGTGTGACAGGCGGGCCGGTGCGCTGCAGGCCCGGCTGCGGGGCGCGAACTACCGCCTGGTCCGTCCCATCGGCGGCCAGGAGCAGCTGTTCACCCTCGGCCTGCCCGGCGCGGCCACGCCGCCCGCGACCCGCCAGTACGTCCAGCATCAGCTGGGTGAGGACTGGGCGATGCACGGCGCGTTCACCGGGCAGACGTTCGGCGACCCGACCGGGGCCATGGTCGGCTTCTCTCAGGACAGCGGCACCGTCTCCCCGACCCTGCTCGACATCGCCGACGCCCCCGTCCGCAACGCCTCCGCCTCCTTCGCGCTCGCCGGCGACCTCGGCGGCGGCAAGTCAACCCTGCTCAAGCTGATCACGGGATCGGTCGTCGACCGCGGCGGCCGGGCGATCGCCATCGATCGCACCAAGTCCCGCGAGTGGGCCCGCTTCGCCCGCTCCGCTGCCCCGGGCCGCTGCCAGGTCGTCGACGCCGCCACCGCCGACATGTCGATCGACCCCCTGCGGGTGTTCACCGATCCGGCCGTCGGCGCCCGATACGCCCTGTCCTACCTGACTGTGCAGCTCGGCGTCGGGGCGATGACCGAGCACGGCGCCCTGCTGAAAGCGGCGGTCAAGCAGGCCGCCGCCGCCCCCTATCCGTCGATGTCCCTCGTCCTGTACGCCCTGGAGGAGATGGCCCTGGAGGACAGCGCCCGGGGCCAGCGGGCGGCCGCGCTCGTCGAATGGCTCCGAGTCGCGGCCGAGGAGCCGCTCGCCGCGGCCGTCTTCGACCCCGCCCTCCCACCCCTCGACCTGGCCGGCGACGTCGCTTCCGACTTCGTCGTCATCACCACCACCGGCCTGACCCTCCCGCCCCGCGAGGCCGCGACCAACCCCGACCTCATGCGCGCCCAGCCCCTGGAGGCGCTCATCGGCCGCGCCGTGCTCTACCTGATCGCCGCGATCGCCCGCGAGACCGCGTTCACCGACCCCCGCTTCACCCTCCTGCCCCTGGATGAGGCGTACTGGCTCACCTCCTCCGCCGAGGGCCAGGCCCTGATCGCCGAGATCGTCTACGACGGCCGCAAGCACGGCGCCGGCGTTGGGCTGGGCTGCCACGACGTCGAGGAACTCGGCACCTCCACCACCCGCGGCCTGCTCGCCTACCGGTTCCTCGCCCGCACCGCCGACCCCGTCCTCGCCGCCCGAGGCCTTCAGTGGTTGGGCCTGGACGGCACGGATGAGGAACTCCTGCGCATGGTCACCACCGACCTGTCCCCGTTCGGCAAGAAGGAGCGGGCCGGTGAGTTCCTCGCCCGCGACCCCCGCATGAGCATCGGCCGCTTCAAGGTCCTCGTCCCCGACCTGGAGCGCATCACCAGCGGCATCTTCACCACCCCCTCCGACACCACCTCGACCCCGTCCGCCGCAACCGCCGGGAGCCCGCGATGAGCGACACCTTCACCCGCCCCCTCGCCCAGCGCGTCGGCGCGCTGCTCGCCGGCCTGGTGGCGTGCGCCGGGCTCGTGGCCGCGCTGATCCTCGTGACCACAGCAGCGCCCAGTGGCTGGTGGCCGCACACCGCCGACGCCTTCGCCACCAGCCCCACCTCCCACACCGAACCCGCCGAGGCCCGCGACGCGGACGTGTGCGCGCGGATCGTCGGCCCCGCACGGGAGTACTGCCTGCGAGGCAACGCCCAGGCCTCCGAGCCGGCAGACCGGCACGTCAGCTTTACTGCGCTCCTCTTCCTGGTCCCGGTCGCCGCCCTTGGAACTGTCGCGGTCCGCCGCCGCGGGAAGGCGACGCGATGACCACCCGGCGCTGCCGCCAGACCGCCATCGTCGTGGGCCTGACCCTCCTGCTATCGGCAGCCGGCGCGGGCACCGCGTTCGCCGCCGACCCCGGAGGCGGGCTGCTGGACCCGTTGAACGTCCGTACCTCCGAGGGCGCGCCCCTGGACCACTACGACCTGGTCAACGGAGACCCGACCCAAAGCGTCCCGCTGCCCGGCACGGTGGACGGAGGCGGCACGCTCGAAGCCGTCCAGATGATGCTGGCCTCCGGCCTCTTCGCCGCCGCCCGTACCGTCACCGGTCTCGCCTGCTGGCTGATCGACTGGGCCTACAAGTTCCCCGTCCTCGACAAGCTCACCGGCCCCGCACAGAAGATCTCCGACGCCTACGAGACGAACATCCTCGGCCCCCTCGGCCTGGCAGGCCTGTTCATCACCTGGGCGTTCGTCTTCGGCCTGGTCCTCGCCATGCGTGGCCGCGTCGCCCGCGGCACCGGCGAGATCCTCCTGACCCTCCTCATCTCCGCACTCGCCGCCACCACCGTCGTACGCCCCACCGTCCTGCTCGGCTACGACGGGCCCGTCCAGCAGACCCAGCGCGCAGCCCTGGAGGCCGCGACCATCACCACCAACGCCGGCAGCACCCCAGCGGCCCGCGACACCGGCCCGTGCGCCCTGGTCACTGGACCCGCGAAGGAGACGTGCCTGCGCAACCAGGCGAAGACGAAGCCCTCGCCGCCCTCAAGTGCGACAGGCCCTACGAAACAGTGCGACACGGTCACCGGACCGGCCCGCGACACCTGCCTGAGTAACGAACGCCCCCCGACCGCCGCCGCGGTATCGCAGCCGATCACCCGCACCCTCACCGACACCCTCGTCGTCCAGCCCTACATGCTCCTGCAGTACGGGCGGACCATCGAGAAGGACAGCCCGCTCTACCCCGTCCACCAGAGCATCGTCACCAAAACCACCGACAAGCCCGATCCCGACAGTCCCTGCAACCGCGTCAAGGGCCCCGCCAAGGAGGTCTGCCTGCGCGGCGGCCAGGACGCCACGGGCAAATTCGACAACCTCGGCGACGAAGGCAAGGCCGTCACCGCCTACATGGGCCGCGGATCCTGGGACCGGGTGATCGGCGCGGCCCTCGTACTGATCGCCGCGATCGTCATCTTCCTCCTCGTCCTGGCCATGGCCATGGCCCTGATCGCCGCCCAGATCGGCTGCGTGATCGCCGCGCTCGGCAACGGCATCGTCTTCACCTGGGCCCTGCTGCCCGGCCCCAACCGCGCCGTCCTGTGGCGGTGGCTGGGATCACTGGCCGCCTGCATGCTCACCCTCCTCGGCGTCGCCATCGCCATCCCTCTCTTCGGCCTCATCGCCCGAGCCCTCCTCGCCGACACCAGCACGCCGCTGCTGGAACGCCTCTTCCTCCTCGACGGCGTCGCCGCCGCCGCGCTGGTCGCCCACCGGCTGATGAAGCGCAGCGCCCACCGGACCGGACAGACCTTCGCCAGCCGCATGCGGTTCTCCCGCATCGGCGGCAGCCACACCATGAACGAGAACGCCGCCTCGACCGCCGCCGCCTTCTCCTCCCTCGGCTACAGCGGCGCCGCCGGCTCCCCGGCACACACCTCCCTGCTCAGCCGCGCCGGACGCAACAGCACCCTCGGCGCCCTCACCGAAGGGACCGGTGGGCCCGGCGGCATGCTCGTCGCCGCGGCTGTCGCAGAAGGCCGACACGCCCTCGCGCCGCTCGCGCTCGGTCTGCGCGCCGCACACACCGCGCTCATTGGCCCGAAGCGGCCCCCGGTCCAGCCCGAACCGGTCGGCCCCGACGGACTGGTTCTGCCGCACAGCACCCGTACCCCCGGCAAGGACCGTGCCGCAGCCGCCGCGCCCACCGCCGCACCCGGCCGCGCCGCCTCGGCGCCGTCCGCGCCCGAGACGGAAGGGACGGGCCGCCCACCGCTCGTCCCGGCCGGGAGCCGCCTGGAAGCTTCGCTCCGCCGCACCCGGGCCGGCCGGGTCCTGGTCGGCACCTCGAAGGCCGCGTTCTACTCCACCGTCGGCCTGCCCGCCACCTGGACCCGCCTGCGCAGCTTCGGCGACGAGATGTCGCGGGATCTGAACACCGAACTCGGCCGCCAGCGCGCCCACTACCAGCGCGTCGGCGGACGCTGGGCCGACGACACAGCCGCCGCGTTCGCACCGCGCCACGACCGCGACAGCCGACACCAGCCCCGTACCGAGCGACGCTCCTACCGGGCCACCTCGACCAAGCCGCCCCGCACCCGCCGTGCCCGTCGGCCCGAAGCCGGGATGCCCAGCACCCGTACCCCCACTGCCGACACACCGATCCCGGGCGACATCTCGCTGCGTACCTGGCGTGAACTCTGGCGCGAGCATGATGCGGGGGGCGGGGAGTGAAGCGCCGACTCGGATGCGGTGCCTTCCTCCTGGCTGCGCTCTCCACCCCGGTCCTCATCATCATCATGGTGACCGCACGACCGGCGCCCGCTCCCGCCCTTCAGACCGTGGGCCAGGTCGCAGGGATCCCGCAGCGGATGCTCGCCGCCTACCAGAACGCCGCAACCCGCCTCCCGCGCGAGGTGCCGTCCTGCAAGGGCATGCGCTGGCCCGTACTCGCCGGCATCGCCCGCATCGAGTCCAACCACGCCTCCGGCCGCACCATCACCGCCCGCGGCGACATCACCCCGCGGATCCTCGGCCCGGTCCTCGACGGCTCCGGCGCCGGAGGCAACCACACCGCCTTCCCCGACACCGACGGCGGGCGCTGGGACGGCACCGCCACCAGCGAACGAGCCGTCGGACCCTTCCAGTTCCTGCCTTCCACCTGGAACGGCTCCGGCCGCGACGCCAACGACGACCAGGTCACCGACCCGCACAACGCCGACGACGCGGCACTCGGCGCCGCCGTCTACCTCTGCGGCAACGGCCGCAACCTCGACGACCGCACCCAGCTCCGCGCCGCGATCTTCCAGTACAACCACTCCACCGCCTACGTGAACGACGTCCTGGGCTGGATCGACCGCTACAGCCAGCTGGCCACCGGCACCATCCCCATCGGACAGCACGCCACCGGCAACGCCCGCACCGTCATCAACACCGCCCTCGCCCAGACCGGCATCCCCTACTCCTGGGGCGGAGGCAACGCGAAGGGCCCCAGCACCGGCATCTGCTGCTCACCCAGCGGAAAAAGCGGAGTACACATCCGCGGCTTCGACTGCTCCGGACTCACCCTCTACGCCTACGCCCAGGCTGGCATCAACCTGCCCCGCACCGCCGCCGAACAGGCCGGCGAAGGACGCCGCATCCCCGCCTCCGCCGGAATCCAGGCACTGCGCCCCGGCGACCTCGTCTTCTTCGCCTTCGACCCCACCCGCGACTCCACCATCCACCACGTCGCCATCTACCTCGGAAACGGACAGATGATCAACGCCCCCCGCCCCGGCACCCAGGTGCGCTCCGAGGCTCTGTGGGACGACGGCTACGCCGGAGGGGCCCGCCTGTTGTGACCACCCACCCCGCCCCCTACCGCCACTCCCTCCTCCTCGGCCTGGCCCTCCTGATTGCAGGTGCCGTCGTCCTCCTCAACGGCGCCGGCACCACACCCCACCCCGGCCAGGACGGCACCCGATCCGCCGCCGTACGCACCGCGACCCCGACCACTCACCCCGCCACCACCCCCGCCCGCCCGGCGGCCGGACCGCACGACGCGGACGGCACAGCCGCACCGGACCGGACCCCTGACACCCCCATAACGGCCGTCCGCCCCACCGCGAGCACCCGGATCGTCCCGAGCGACCGGCCGGTCTCCGGCGACGGACCGGCCGGCGACTACGCCATCCAGCGCCTCCTCGACCGCTCCACCCCCACCGACCTCCCACCCACGACCGCACGCCACCTCGCCCGCCTCGCCACCCGGGTCTGGATCGCCGAGACCACCGGCACCGGCCGCGCCACCTGGCCCGCCTACTTCAACGGCAACGACCTGCGCGCCCCCTACCACGACGTACGGGTCCAGGCAGCCATCGCGCACCAGGCAGGCCAGCCCGCCGGCCGCGCCGAGGTCCGCCTGGTGTGGGCCGGCGCGGACGCGGCGGGAGAGTTCCGGGACGGGCGGACCGCCCATGTACTGCTGGAGCTTCACCACAACGAGTGGGAACCCGTCCGATGACCTGAGCCGGTACCTCGGTATTCCACGGGCTTCCTGCCGAATCCGGCGACCCATTTTTCGAATGATTCCGGCCGCGATTGCCGAAAGTCTGTCAAGTCCCCTAACCGGCTGTGTAGTTGGCCGTGGCATTGCGTAATGTATGGCGCATATCCTGCGGCCACATCACTACCCCGGAACGCACTTCGCGCAGGTGAGGGCAAACACCCGCATATGCCACGGGAGGCGAGAATGACCCGCACGTTCAACCGGCAAGAGTGGCGGAAAATCACATTGGCGTGCGCGACCGCCGTTCTCGCGGTCGGCTGTACCAGCAATGAACCGGCCTCGCCGAAGTCGCCCGCCACCACCACGGCCGCGGCCACCACCACAGCCCCTGAACCGAGCAAAACGCCCGAGGACCCGGCCGAGACTGCGAAGAAAGAAGCGATTGCCACCTACCTCTCCCACTGGAAGGAGGTGGAGAAGCGCTACGCAGACAAGACCGACAAGGCTGGCGATCTGAAGAAGTACGCCGCCGTGGACGCGCTGCTCAAGGTCGAGAACGACGCTGCGGACATGCACCGGAGGAACCTGGTCATCCTCGGCGATGTCACGGTGCTCAACCCGACTGCAGTCAGCACGGACCTCGACCGGAAGGTCCCCAACGTCGTTGTCTCCAGTTGCCTGGACATCTCTCGCTGGACGGTGACCCGCACCAAGACCGGCGAACCGGCGACTAGTCTCCCCAAGGACCGGCTGCTGAAGTACGTCATCAAGGCGACGGTCGAGAAGTGGCCACAGGGCTGGGTCGTCATCCGTGACGAGCCGCAGGGGAAGAAGTGCTGACCCCGCGGCGTGTCGCCGCGTCCACCGCTGTTCTCGCCCTCGGAGCAGCCGTTCTCACCGCGATCCCGGCCTACGCCGACCCCCCAGGGGGTAAGGGCGGCGCCGAGTGTGGTGCGTTCGTCTGCGATGTGGAGGTCGTCGTGCCCGGGTCGGGCGGCGGCACCTCAGGCGGCAGCGGCGGGGGAGGAGAGAGTGACGACAAGGGGCCGAAGCCCAAGCCGCCCGAGTGCACGCCGGCGAAGAAGGTCGATCCGCAACCGGCCGCTGGCAGCGAGGTCTGGGAGGGACAGGACCCCGCCAAGGGCGCCGTCCTGTACGTCCGGACCTGCCGCTACTTCATGGCCGACGGATCCTCCACCATGATCACCGAGACATTCGTCAGCGGCCCCGGTGGCCCGGTGGTCCCTGCCGTCGACCCTGCCGTCCTGGCCCAGCAGGCCGCCGACCAGATGACCCTGCGCGGTCCCGACATCGGCATCGTGCCGAAGCCGGGCGGCATGGGCCTGGTCGGAATGCCCGTCTACATGTGGACGGAGCAGGGGCCGGAGACGTACGGGCCGAACACCGCCTCCGCGTCGGCGGGTGGGATCACGGTCACGGCGACGGCGAAGGTGCAGCGGATCGTGTGGCAGATGGGAGACGGGAAGACCGTCACCTGCACCACCGCCGGCACCCCCTACAAGCCCTCCTACGGCAAGCGCCCGTCCCCTGACTGCGGTCACCGCTACACGCAGCCCTCCACGGCCGGTTCGTACCACGTGGTGGCGACCTCGACGTGGGCGATCGACTGGCAGGCCACGACCGGGCAGTCCGGGCGGCTGACCCAGACCCGGCAGAGCACGGTCGACATCCGGGTCGGCGAGCTCCAGGCCGTCGGCAGCTGACACCCCACCCCCTCTATTTCCCTCCGCACGTCGCGTCGTTTCACTCAGGAGAGGCGAAAGACCGTGAGCAAGACCGCCGTTTCCCCGGCCGCGGGCCAGGTACCCGCGCAGCCGGTGCCCCCGCAGATTCCTGGTGCCGCGGCCGGGTTCAGGGCCCGCCGTCGGCGCCCGGGCATGTATGCGCTCGCCGTCGCGCTGATCGCGGCCGGTGGCAGCGGCGGGTTTCTGGCGTTCCAGGCGACGGGGGAGCGGACCCCGGTCCTAGCGGTCGCCCACGCGGTGCAGGCCGGTGACGTCATCAAGGACGCCGACCTGATCGAGGCGCAGGTCCAGCTCGATCCCGCTCTCAAGCCCGTGCTCGCGGCCGAGCGGGACAAGGTCGTCGGCAAACGGGCCGCCGTCGCCCTCACCCCCGGCTCCCTCCTCACCCAGGGACAGGCGACCACGCGGACACTGGTGAAGGCGGGGGAGCGACTGGTGGGTATCGGGCTGAAGACGTCGCAGATGCCCGCGACCCGCCTGTCCCCGGGAGACAAGGTCCTGGTCGTGGCCACCCCCTCGGAAGGGCAGACCGGGGCCGGTGAGGACGGCAAGCAGAAGGAGCCGGTGCAGATCGCCGCGCGGATCGTGAAGGTGGGGGAGAAGCAGGCCACCACCGGCGACACCGTCGTCGATGTCGCCGTGCCCTCTCAGTTCGGCCCGGCGCTCGCCGCGCAGGCGGCGACCGGTGACGTCGCCCTCGTTGTCGATGCCCCCGGGGGATCCTGATGGCCGTCATCGCCCTGACCGGCCTGCCCGGTGCCCCTGGCGTCACGAGCACGGCGCTCGCGCTGCTGCGCACGTGGCCGCTGGAGGAGGGCCGGCGCCTGGTGCTGGCTGAGTGCGACCCGGACGGCGGCGCCGTCCTCGCCGGAGCGCTCCAGGGTCAGATCCAGGCAGACCGGGGCCTGCGGAACCTCGCGCTCTCCTCACGGACGCAGGATCTGGTGACTGCGTTCTGGCCGCAGTTGATTGCGCTGGAGAACGACGAGAAGCGCAGCGAACGTAACCGGCTGCTGCTGCCCGGCCTGACCTCCCCCGACCAGGCCCCCAGCCTCACCCCCGTATGGGGGCAGCTGGCGGACCTGTTCGCCGGCATCGAAGAACACGGGCACGACGTCCTGGTCGACCTCGGCCGCTCCGGCGCCTTCGGCCAGGCCGGCGTCCTCGCGCTTCGCGCCGACACCGTCCTGCTGGTCCTGCGCGGCACCGTCCGCAGCGTCCACGCCGCCGCCACCCGTATTCAGACCCTGCGCACCATGCTGGACGGCGACTCCGGCCGCGGCTCCGGCGCTCTCGGCCTGGTGCTCATCCGCCAGGGCTCCTACGGGCCCCGGGAAGTCGAGGCCGAGCTGGGCGTGCGGGTCGTGGCGACCCTGCCGTACCGGCCAGAGGAGGCGGCCGTCCTGTCCGACGGCGCCCCGGAGGGTTCCCGGTTCATGACGTCGAAGCTGATGAACGCCGCCCGCGACGCCACCACCCCGATCCGCCAGCACGTCGCCACCCGCCGCGCACGCCTCACCTCCCCGCTCCAGCAACGCCTGCTGAAGGGAGTGCCCGGTGCGAGCTGACCCCGTCTACCCCGCCTCCGCCCCAGTTCCCCAGCCCCCAGTCCCCGCTCCTGCTCACGATCCGCGCCGCGCGGTCCGTCAGCCTGCCGCACCGGCGTACGGCAGGCCCGCTTCCGGATACGCGCCCGCACCCGCCTCGCTGCCTGGTGCGGGGGGCGCGGTGCGTGTCCGCGTGGACGCAAAAGCTGCTGGGGAGATGAAGCGGCAGGTCAATGACCACCTGCTGGCCGAGACGAAGCTGAACCCGGGCCTCGTCGGCAAGACGCGCGAGCAGCGGGCCCGCGCCTTGATCAGTGAGCGCGTCGCCGTGTGGGGCGATGCGGCCCGACAGACCCGGGGGGTGACCCCGGCCGAAGAGGAGCAGCTCGCCGCGCTGGTCTTCGACATGCTGTTCCGCTCGGGCCGGCTCCAGCGGCATCTGGACGATCCGGCGGTCGAGGACATCTGGATCAACGGCCATGACCGGGTGTTCCTCAAGTACTCCGGCGACAGCGAGCCCGTGGAGGCCGATCCGGTTGCCGAGTCCGAGGAGGAGCTCCAGGAGCTGGTGCGTGACCTGATCCGTAACAGCGGACTGTCCGGCCGTACGTTCTCCACCGCCAGCCCCGATGTGGCGATCCGCCTCCCGGACGGCTCCCGGCTCCAGGCCCTGCACCCGGAGATCACCGGCGAGCGGACGTTCGTCACGATCCGCCGCCACCGCCTGCAGAACGCCACCCTCGACGACCTCGTCACGGCGGGCGCCATGGACACCACGATCGCCGCCCTGCTGCGTGCGTGCGTCCGCGCGCGCCGCAACGTGATCGTCGTCGGCGAGCAGTCGTCAGGGAAGACGACCCTGATGCGGGCCCTGCTGCGGGAGATCCCGCAGCACGAGCGGTTCGGCACCGTGGAGACCGAGTTCGAACTGTGGGCCCACCAGAACGGCTACCACACACAGGTCGTCCCAATGGAGGCCCGCGAGTCCAACGGCGAACGCGTCGACGGCCGCGCCGTCGGCGAGATCACGCTGCTCGACCTGATGTACCGGGCCAAGCGCATGTCGCTCAAGCGCGTTGTGGTCGGTGAGGTCCGCGGCCCGGAGATCACGGCGATGATGCAGGCCCTGACCAGCGACCGGCCCGGCTCCATGTGCACGATGCACGCCTCCGAGCCGCACGTCGTCTTCGACCGCATCGCCGAGCTCTACCTCCTGGCCCGCGGCAACTTCTCCGAGCAGCTCGCCTACCGGCAGATCGCCAATGGCCTGCACTTCGTCGTCTTCATGTCCGTCGACGAGTCCGGGCCCGCCCCGCGCCGCCTGGTCTCCCACATCTGGGAGATCACCGGCATCGGCGAGAACGGCCGCCCCGCATACAACGAGATCTTCCGGCCCGCCTCCGAGGCCGACCTGCGCGCCGTACCGGCCGCCCCGCTCTCCCCGCGTTCCCGCCGGAAGCTCGAACTCGCCGGGTTCGCCACCCACCTTCTCGACCAGTCGGCCGCGCACGCGTGGACGGGGGGAGTGTGATGGGAGCTTTGTGGTGGACCCTGTGCGGGGTCCTCATCGCCGGTGGCGTCCTCGCCGCGATCATCGCCACCATCGGCACGACCGCCCCCAAGACCCCGGGCCGGGCACTCCGCCTGCGTACGGCATGGACCGGCGGCTCCGGCGGGCAGCGGGAGGCGGCCCGCCGCCGCGCTCTGCTCACCGCGGCCGGCGTCACGTTCCTCGTGGTGTGGTTCGTCTCCGGCGTGTTCGTCGCCGCCCTCCTCCTGGGCGCGGGTGTCGTCGGGGTGCCCTGGCTGCTGGACGCGGGTTCGGGCGGCAAGGCCCGGATCGTGAAGCTGGAGGCGCTCGCGGAGTGGACGCAGCGGCTGTCGGAGATCCTGCGGCTCGGCTTCGCCTTGGAGCAGGCTCTGGTCACCAGCCGGAAGAACCCGCCGGCGGCACTCGCGGAGGAGGTCGCCGAGCTCGCTGACAAGATCAAGGCCGGGTGGCTTCCCGTGGACGCGCTGCGCGATTTCGCCGACCGCCTCGACGACGTCACGGCCGACAAGGCGTGCGCCGCGCTCATGCTCTGCGCCGTCGACCCGGGCCCTGGCCTCGCCCAGGTCCTCGAAGACACCGCAGCGCAGCTGCGTGAGGAGGTCGCCGCCCGTCGCAAGATCGAGGCCGACCGCGCCAAGTCCCGTACCGCCATGCGCTCGATGACCCTCATCTGCGTCGCCCTGGTCCTGGTCGGCTTCCTCATCCCTTACACCGCCCCCTACGCCACCGCACTCGGCCAGCTCGTCCTCGCCCTGCTCGGAGCGTCGTTCGCCGCGGTGCTGTGGTGGACACGCAAGCTCGCCAGCCACACCCCCGTCCCGCGCTTCCTGATCAACGACCCGCGCAGCCGCGTCAAGCAGCCCGAACCGGTAGGGGAGCAGTCGTGAGCCAGACCGTCCTCGTCGTCTGCGGCGCCACCCTCGGCGGCGGCATCGCCCTCCTCGCCCGTGAACTGCTGCCCTCGGCGCCGCGCCTGGGACCCGCCCTGCGCCGCCTCGACCCGCCGCCCGCCCGCCCCGGACAGCAGACAGCAACCCCTTCGGCGTCGCCGCTTGGCGGCGCGTGGGCAGGTCGGCTCGCAGAACGCCTCCGACTCCCGCGGGCCGACCTCGACCTGCTCGCGCAGAGCCCGGAGCAGTTCGTCACCAACAAGGCCGCGCTCGCCCTGCTAGGGCTGCTCGTCCCCCTCGTCCCGGCGATCGGCTGGGTCCTGATGGGCCTGTCCGTACCACTGTTCATCCCCGGCCTCGCCGGCGTCCTGCTCGCCCCCGTGCTGTGGTTCGTGCCCGACTGGGCGGTCAAGACCGAAGCGACGAAGGCACGCACGGAGTTCGCGCACGCGGCCGCCGCCTGGATGGACCTGGTCGCCACCCGCATGGCGTCCAACGTCGCCGCCGACCAGGCCCTCGAAGACGCCGCCCGCATCGGCCGAGGCTGGGCCTTCGCCCGCATCCAGGAAGCACTCCTGCGCGCCCGCACGGAGAAGTCCTCCCCTTGGGCGGCGCTCGACGACCTGGGCAACCAGCTCAACCTGCCCGTCCTGACCGACGTCGCCGACATCATGCGCCTGTCCTCCGACGACGGCGCCTCCGTCTACGACACCCTCCGCAACCGCGCCAAGGGCCTCACCAACGAGCTGCTGACCGCCGACGCGGCCCGCGCGAACGCCGACAGCGAAAAGCTCCACACCCCCGCAGCCCTGCTCGCCGTCATCGCCATGATCGCCATGGCGTTCCCGGCCGTCCTCAACATCTTCTCCATCTGACCCACCAACAGCCCCCCGCCCTACGGGGCCGTCCAACCCGGAAGGAACCCAACGTGAAGAGCCCGCTCCTCTACGCCCAGGCCGCGCTCACCGTCACCGCCGGAGCACTCCGCTCCCGCATGGAGACCCTGTGGCAGGACATCAAGAAGGGTGACACCGACGACCGGGGCGACAGCCCGATCTCGACCGTCGTCATCATCGTGGCCGCCGTCGCCGGCGCCCTCCTCATCGCCGGCGGACTGGCCGCCGCCTACGGCCGGGCGAACGGCAAGCTCTCCGGCATCCTCGGCGGCTGACAACCACCCAGGAACACGACGCCATGCCCTTCCGCAGCCTCCGGCCGCAGGCCCACGACCGGGACCGAGGATCCACCCCCATCCAGGTGGCGATCATCTTCCCGGTCGTCATCCTGCTCATCTTCGCCATCGTGCAGGGGTTCACCATCGCCTGGGCCCACAACGCCGTCGCCACCGCCGCCCGCGAAGGCGTCTCCGCAGGCCGCATGTACGAAGCGCAGCCCGGCGACGGAGCCGCCAAGGCCCGTAAGGCCGCCGCCGACCTCGGCGGCAACCTCCTCACCGGCGTCCACGTCTCCACAGCCGGCACCACCCGCGACCGCATGAGCATCCACGTCGAGGGCCAGGCAGTCTCCCTGATCCCCGGACTCAAGAGCATCACCGTCCGCTCCTCGGCGTCCGGGCCCATCGAGCGCTGGACCACTGCTGGGAGCAACTGATGGCGGGCCGAGACGGGCTTCGCACGGGCCTGCGTACGCGCCTGATCCGCCGGCCGCGGGGGGACCGGGGCGACGTCGCGATCGAAGCGGTCATCGTCGTCCCCCTGCTCCTCGCGCTCGCCCTGCTTGTCATCGCCGGCGCCCGTCTGTCCCTGGCCGGACAGACCGTGGACGCCGCAGCCCAGGCCGCGGCCCGAGCAGCCTCCCTCGAACGGACACCGGGCGCCGGGCAGTCCGCCGCCCAGGCCGCAGCCGCCGATGTCCTCGCCCAGGAGGACCAGCCCTGCACCTCCACCAGCGTCCGCGCCACCACCAGCGGACTCGGCGTCGCCCTGGGGGAGACATCCACCGTCACGGTCACCGTCTCGTGCCGCGTCCCGATCGGCGACCTCCTGCTGTACGGAGGCGGCCCCGGGGTCCGGACGATGACCTCCTCCTTCACCTCCGTCGTCGACACATACAGGGGACGCGGATGACCACCACCCACCATCCCCACACCCGCCCTCACCACCGCCCGCGCTGGGCCGACGACCGGGGCGGCATCTCGCCGTTCGTCGCCATCATCACCGTCCCCCTGCTCCTGCTGGGTGGCCTCCTGGCTGTGGACGCCTTCGGGGTCAGCCGCACCCACGAACGCACTGACGCCGCCGCCACCGAGGCCGCCCGCGCCGCAGCCCAGGCCATCGACCCCGCCAAGGCCGTCACCGGCGAAGCCGTTGTCGCCGACCCGAACGCCGCGGCCGCCGCCGCCCGCGCCTACCTCGCCCGCGCCGGCGTCCGCGGCAGCGTCACCGTCACCGACGGCGGACGCCGCATCCAGGTCCACGCCACCGGCAGCTACCGCGGCCGCTTCGTCCCCCACACCTGGACCGTGACCGCCACCAGCTCCGCCACCCTCCTGCACGGCATCACCCGACCCACGAAGGACTGACCCGCCGATGCCCGCACCCCGCTCCCTCGCCAGACGCCTGCCCCGCGCCCTGGCCTCCGTCCTCGTCCTCGCCGCAGTCACTGCCGGCCTGCCCTGGATCCTCACCAAGGCCACCACCGCCCTGTGGGCCTCCGGCATCGACGCCTTCACCCACCTGCTCACCCGCACCGACACCGGCGCCGCGTTCCTCCTCGCCCTGGTCGCTGTCGGCTGGATCGCCTGGGCCACGTTCGTGGCGTCGCTCCTGGTGGAGATCCCCGCCCAGCTCCGCGGCCGCACCGCTCCCCGCCTGCCGGGCCTGCGCCTGTCCCAGCGCGCCGCCAGCACCCTCGTCAGCGGCATCCTCGTCCTGTTCGCCTCCAGCACCCTCGCCACCGCAGCCCCTGCCCTGGCCGCCCCCGCCCCCAGCGCGCCCGCTGCCACTGCGGCTGCCGTACCGGCCGCCACGGCCCCCCAGGCCCACTCCGCTCCGACCTCCGCGGTCACCGAGAAGACGGCAGAGCAGACCTACACCGTCCGCGCCGTGAGGCCGGCCGAGAGCCTGTGGTCCATCGCCGAGCAGCTGTACGGGCACGGCGAGCTGTACACCAAGATCGCCGACGCCAACGAGGGCCGCGCGATGGCCGACGGCACCGTCTTCCACGCCGACGCCCCCATCCGACCCGGCTGGATCCTGCGCCTCCCCGACGCCCCCACCACCACACCGCCCCCCGCTCCCGCGCAGCAGACCGGCGCCTACACCGTGGCCGGCGGCGACACCCTGTGGCAGGTCGCCGAAGAACAGCTCGGCGACGGCGACCGCTACACCGAGATCTTCGACGCGAACAAGAACAAGCCCCAGGCCGACGGCGGCCGCTTGACCGATCCCGACGACATCCGGACCGGCTGGAAGCTGACCATCCCGCACACCGCCGCCCCCACCGCCCCGCCGGCCCAGGCGACCCCTCCTCCGCCCCGGACCGCCGACAAGCCCCCGGCCCCAGCGAATCCCGATCCGACCGCGCCTGTGCCGCCCCAGACCACTCCTGCACCGGCGGCCTCCACCCCGCCGACCACCGCACCCACGGCCGTTCCGGACCACACCAAGACTCCCGCCCCGACCCAGACACCCACCCGCACTACCAACCCGGACCCCGCAGAGCCCGCATCAGCCGCGCCCACCGCCCGCCCGGACACCCACACCGCGGCCCCGCCAACAGCAGTCCCTTCCCCCTCGGCCGAGCCCGCAGTACCTGCGGCCGAGGAAGCCGACAGCAGCCTGATTGCCGAGATGGCAGGGATCGGCATGCTCGCCGCCGGCAGCCTCCTCGTCAGCCTCGGCACCGTGCGCATGCTCCAGCGACGCCGCCGCAAGCCCGGTCAGCTGCCCGCCCCCGTCGAGAACGACGACGCTGAGCAGAGCCTCCACGCGGCCGCCGACCCCGGCAGCCTCGAACTCCTCGACCTCGCTCTGCGCACCCTCGCCCACCATTCCGACCAGCAGGGCCTCGCCCTCCCGGCCGCGACGGGCGCCAGGATCACGGCCCGCAGCGTCGAACTCCTCCTGTCCACCGACCCGCACCCCACCCCCGGCCGCGACGACGATGACCTCGACGGCCTGCCCTTTCTGGCGGAGGAGGCCCCCGCCCTGGCGCCGTTCACCCTCGCCGCCCCGGGCCGCTGGGTGCTGGACCGCGCCCAGGACCTCCTCGACCCCGCCAGCGCGGCGGGCGTTCCCGCCCCCTATCCCGGCCTGGTCACCCTCGGCACCGACCCCGAGGGCAACCACCTCCTGATCAACCTGAACGTCTCCCGCGTCCTCCTGCTCGACGGCACCCCGACCGCCGTACGCGATACCGCCCGCGTCCTCGCCCTCGAAGCCGCCACCAGCACCTGGAGCGACCACGCCGAGATCATCACCGTCGGCCTCGGCGACGAACTCCCCACCCTCCTCCCACAGAACCGCCTCCGCGCCGTCCCCCACCTTGCCGCCGCCCGTACCGACCTCGCCGAACTCCTCCTGGAGCAGCGCCAGCAGGCCGACGGCGCCGACGCCCCGCCCCGCATGCCCTGGACCCTGGTGTGCGCCGTCGACATAGAGGAGACCGAGGCCAAGCTCCTGGCCGACACCCTCACCGCGGCCCGTGAACTGCCCGTCGCGCTCGTCCTTCCCGCCCAGGGAACCGCCGGCGCCTTCGGCGCCTTCGACGACGCCATCCACCTCGCCGTCGGCACCACCCGCCCCCAGCACGTCGACATCCTCGACGCCGATCTGATCGTCCAGTCCCTGCCCGAAACCGACTACGAGGCATTCGCAGACCTGCTGCGCCAGGCCGAGCAACCTGCGCAGCCCGCCGAGGAACCCTGGACCCTGGTTCCGCCCGCCACCGTGAGCGTCACCGGCGACGGCGACACGAGCCCGGCCGGCCTGCCACCCACCCCGTTCGCCGCTTTCACCGCCACCCGCCCCCTCACCCCCGTTCCCCCGCTCCCCACCCCTGCCGCTGTCCCCGAACAGGGCAGCGCGGAAGAGATGAAGGAGAGGGAAGAGCAGGGCAACGGGGCCGACCAGGCGGGACCCGACGACGCGTCCGGCACTGGTATGGAGGAAGGGCAGGGCCAGAGCGCCACCTCACCGGAGGAGGCTGGCAGCGCCCCGTCGGCCGGACCCGTAGCGCCGCCTGAGCAGGCAGAGCCGCCCACTGGGACAGGTCAGGGAAGTGGTGAGGACGAGGCTGGCGACGCTGTTGACCTGCACGCCCCCGAGGTCCAGGTCCTCGGCCCGGTTGGAGTCACCGGCATTCAGGCGTCCGGCCACGGTCCCAAGCTCGCCCAGCTTGCCGCGTACCTCTACTTCAAGCCCGGCCCGCCTGACACCGTCCGCGAGGCGATGGACCCCCGCTCGCCCTGGGGCACCGCCACGCTCCAGACCCGTATCTCCCAGCTGCGCAACGGTCTGGGCGCCGACCCTGACGGCAACCTGTACCTCCCGCGCGACCGCACCGGCATCTACAAGCTCTCTCCGAAGGTCCGCAGCGACTGGGACCGCTTCACCCGCCTCGCCGAACGCGGCCTGACCCGGGGCCCCTCCGCAGGCATCCCGGACCTCGAATCCGCCCTCGCCCTGGTACGAGGCATTCCCTTCGGCGGCACGCCTCCGGCCTGGGCCGCCGCCCGCTACCAGGAGATGCTCGTCCGCATCACCGACACCGCCCACACCCTCGCCACCTGGCACCGCCAAGGAGCCCGCCCCGACCTCGACGCCGCCCGCCGCGCCGTACGCCAAGGCCTCGACATCGACGACAGCGCCGAACTTCTCTACCAGGACTGGATGCTCATCGAGAACCAGGCCGGCAACCACTACGGCGTCCGCGCCGCGTACGAGACCATCCTCACCATCAACCGGCGCCTCGACGTCAGCACCGAGCCCGAGACCGAGCGCATCTATGAGGAGATCGTCAGACGCAGCGCATGAACTGAAGAGGGAAGCGGAAGCAGAAGAACCCGTCGCTGCAGGTAGAGCGCAACGCCCGAGGGCCCCGACCGTAGTGCGAGCTAC